>NZ_CALLJH010000075.1:0-16563 GCF_938091255.1 uncultured Chloroflexus sp. | reverse complement strand
TGGCGGTCGGCGTGGCCGTCGCTGTTGGTGTTGCGGTCGGTTCTGGGGTGGCGGTCGCCGTGGCGGTCGCCGTGGCGGTCGGGGTGGCCGTCGCTGTGGCGGTCGCCGTGGCGGTCGGGGTGGCCGTCGCCGTGGCGGTCGGGGTGGCCGTCGCCGTGGCGGTCGGCGTAGCCATCGCCGTGGCGGTCGCGGTCGCCGTGGCGGTCGCGGTGGCCGTGGCGGTCGGGGTGGCGGTCGGGGTAGGGGTTGCTGTCGCTACCGGCGCAAAGTTGGCTACCAACACCCGATTACCAGTTGCCACAAAGCTATAGCTTGTTGTCGTCGCAACTACAGTTGCGCCTTCCGTCCAGTTGACGAAGCTGTAGCCGCTCGCCGGCGTCGCGTTAACCGTGATCACTGCGCCATGCGGGTAGGTGCCGCCGCCGCTGACCGTGCCGCTGCCGGGTGGTTCGCTGCTAACAGTGATCTGGTAGACTGGCCGAGCATCGATATGGATAGCGAATGCGTCGCGCGCGGCGAGCGTGTAATTGACAATCTGTCCGCTCCCGTTCACTTCAATCAACGCGCTGGCCGGGGCTGGCGTGGTCGTTCCCGGTAGCACACAGATGCCTCCCACGAAGTCGTATTTGGTGATGTCACAGTAGAACCCGGCTGGCAAGCTGGTCTGGTAAGTGGTCGTCGCTGCCGCCGCCGTGTTGTTGATGGCGACGAAGCCGCGGTTACCGCGTCCGAACGCGATGTGGTTGCTCGGCGCACCGCCGATGTTTTGCCAGTTGGTGATCGGCTGGCCGTGGGTGGTTTGGCGGAATTGCACCATATTGGCGATGCCCGGATGGCGGTGTTCGCAGACCCACCTGCCGAGATCGGTGCTCGTGACCGGGTTGGGATAGTTGCCTGAACAGTTGGCCGGGTAGTCGCTCGCTGTTTGGCCCGGCCCGTAGACTGGTCGGGTGTCGGCCCCCAACCCCGGCCCCCACGTTATGCCGCTATCGTTGCTACTCGGCGGGCCGAGGCTGTCGCCAGCGTTACTGTTGGGGTTAGTTGTCCAGTAGTAGCTCGACATTACCGACGGATGGCCGTAGGGCTGGGCTAAGGTGAAGATGTTGGCCAGCAGGTGGGCGCGCCCATCGCGGTGATCGACCACGCACGCGCCACCGGGGCCGTGGCCGCGCTGATTGTCGTGGTTGTCAACGAAAATCTGGGCGAACCGTGACGGCAACAGTCCGCCGGTGAAGTTTTGCAAGTTGCTGAGTGATCCGCCGCAGTTGAAATTCGTACCGATAGCATTGATGCTATAGGCAAACTCGGTCACGTCGCCGTAGGGGGTGTATTCCCAGTCTCGGATGCGCTCGGCGGGATCCATGTCAATCACTTCGCTGAAGATGTAGGGTTTCCCGCCGCCGGGCAGAGTGAGGCCATCAAGGATGGCGCCGATCTCGTGGGCGGCCATGTGCTTGGCAGCGTCGATGCGGAAGCCACGCACGCCGGCGTTGAGCAGCGCTTGCAGGTAGGCGCGCAGTTTGCTCTGCACCACCGGCTTGCCGGTGTCGAGGTCGGGCAGGCCGGCGAGTTGGCAGCGTTGCACCTGATTGCGATCCCGATAGTTAGTGATCAGACAATCCGGGTGGAAGTCGTCGGGCATGTATTGGGTGCCGTAGAACCGGCTGCCAGCCGGTTGCGAGCGGTATTGGCTGCCGGACGTACCGGTCGGTGGGCTGCCAACTTCGATGTCGGCCATGTGGTTGATCACGGCGTCAACGATCACCGCTACCCCGGCGCTGTTGCAGGCATTCACCATTTGCTGGAACTCGGCCCATGTGCCGCTGCGACTGGTGAATCGGCTGGTGTCATGCGTCACCGGTTGGTAGCGTGCCCACCATGGGAAGGCGTTGGCCGGGTTGCCGCCGAGATCGGCGGTGGGGACGATGTGCTCGTTCGGCGGCGAGACCTGTACGCCGGTGTAGCCCTTCTGACCGAGGAACGAGCATTCTTGCGCCACATCAGTCCAGCGCCATTCAAACAGGTGAACGAAGACACCGCCATTCGGTTCGCTAGCGCTATCGTTGGCGGGGATGATCGTGATCTGCCCGTCACCTTGATCGTCGTCACCGGTAACTGAGATATTGTAGCTATCAACCTTCCACTTCCGCCCCGTTTCACTCGTCTTCTTGCAGTAGGCGGTAAAGCCATACGTGCCCGGTACGAGGCTCTCTAGTGTGGCTTTCGGGATGGTCGCACGATATTCATCATTGTTGCCAATATCGGTGTTGTATACCATTGGCAGGTCGCTCCACGGTTGGCCGTAGCGGCCCCAGTGCAAGAAGCACTCGATCCCGGCGCCTTGCCCAACTCCCGGTGTCACTCCCGCTTCGTAGACTTGCACGAAGACATCGAACCCGGCGGGTGCGAAGTCGCCTTCGTTGATGGCGTGCGCGACACCGCCGCGCGGGTACATCAATCCCACCCAGTCGATGGTGCTGGGCGGTTCGAGCGCTTGGGTCGAGACAAAGACTACCGTGGTGCGCGGTGGGATGGTGAAGGTGTCGGTGGTGTCGTTGAAACTTGCGGTAGCAATCACCGGATCGTCATCAACGCCATCAGTGTGCAATGGATGAAGACCAAAGCCGTTCGCATTGGGGATGGTGATGGTCTGGGTGATCGTGTTGGCGTTGAAGAAGACGAGAATGTTCTCCCAGTTCGGATCGAGATCAGGCGCAACTTCGTCTGACAATCTCATCACCAGCAACGCATCACGGCTGTTGTCGGTGTTGTAGTGGCTGACGCGCGCGTTGATGGCGGCTTCGGTGGTGAGGCGGAAGAGCGGCGAACTCATGCGCAGGCGCAACGTCTCGCGCATGTGAGCGGCAGCGAAGTTCATATTGCTGGGCGAGGGATCAAGCGCGGTGTTGGTCAACAACGGCGTCATAATGCTCCAGCGCGTGCTGTTATCCCACGCTGGTGGCAGGCCACGGCCAAAGTTGTTGGCGCTGCGATCCCAGTAGACCCGATTGAACCAATCGCCCGAATCGTAGCTGTTGCGGTCGAGCGATTTCGAGCGCAAGATATCTTGGCCCATGTGGAAGAAGGGAATGCCTTGGGCCAACCCAACCAAACTCACCCCCATGTTTTGGCTGCGCACGCGGTCGGTCATCGAGGTGACCGGAATATTGCTGCCGATCCAGCCCGGATTGCCGCTGCCATCGCCATTAGGCAATTTGAAGACGTTTTGATCAAAGAGGGTTTCGTTGTCGTGTTTTTCGACGTAGTTGATCGCCTCTTGCGGGTCGTCGGTAAACGGGTTACCCTGCCCGTTCCAGTCGGTGCCACTGCCGCGCAACGCCGAGCGGAGTGTATCCATCACGACGTGTAGATCGCTCTGGAATCGGTTAGGATAGTTGTAACCGTTCCAGTCGTAACTGAGGCCGTTGATAAACCCTTGCCGGCGAATGCCGATCGTGTCGGTGCTGTAGCCGCCGTGGGCCGCATCACGAATCACATCGTTAAACACACCAATGCCACTGCCGGTCATGTTGTGTTTGTGAGCGTAGCAGTGTGGGCAGATGGTCAACCCCTTGTCGCGGGCCGAACCGAAATCCCAGCCTTCACCGTAGAGATAGATCGTGTTGCCGTCAACGCCGTGCCCGCTCGGGGTGAGGGCTTGCAGGGCGGCGCGCACATTGAGCATATTTTGGCGGGTATGCAGATTCATTAAGTCAAAGCGGAAGCCATCGATCTTATACGCCGTGGCGAAGCGCACGACTGTATCAATCATGAGCTTCTCCATCATTGCGTACTCAGTTGCAGTATCGGCGCAGCACGACGATTGGTAGAGGTTGCCGTTGGTGTCGTAACGGTAGTAGTAGCCGGGCACGATCCGATCCAGCACCGACTTGTCGTCTTGCCCGCTGGCTGCCGTGTGGTTGTAGACCACATCCATCACTACGCGCAACCCATTCTGGTTGAGCGCCTGCACTAACTCGCGAAATTCAAGGATGCGCGCGACGCCGTCGGGGTTGGTGCTGTACGACCCTTCTGGTACACCGTAGTGGTAAGGATCGTACCCCCAGTTGAAGCTGTCGGTTTGGCGGGCCGCAGCGACTGCCGTTTGCGGGTTGGTCGAGGCGCGGTCAGTGGCCGGATTAAACGAGATGGTCGGTTCAGTGCGATCGGCAGGGTTCTCAATCACTGAAGCAATGTCAAACGTCGGCAAGAGATGGATATGGGTCAGACCAGCTTGCCGCAGTTGTAGCAGGTGGTTCATGCCGTTCGAGAGGGTCGGGTTCGGGTGTGGACCGGCTCCGTCGTAGGTAAAGGCACGGTAGGTACCACGATCAGCCAGTGCGACGGTGCTATCATTGGCGCTGAAGTCACGGATATGCACCTCGTAGATCACGATGTCTTCAGGATTGGCGAGCGCCGGTTTGCTCAGCGTATCCCAACCCGCCGGCTTCAGATCGGCATCGTCCAGATTAACGAACTGGCTGCGCACATCACCGGCGGCAGCGCCATCTTGCGAGAGGCTAACTGAGTAGGGATCGGTGACGAGGTTGGTAACGACGGTATCCACCGCTGGTACATACACTTCAACCGCAAATAAGTAGAACTGCCGGTCCCATGAAGCATCGCCGGTGATACTCCACACCCCGCTCGCCGGATCGAGCGTCATCGGATGATCGGTGTACGCGGTTGTTGTCGAAGTGGTAAAGCGACGCAGCGCAACTGACTGAGCTGTCGGCGCCCACAGCCGCACCGTGGGCACGTTTCCGCTGTAGCTTACGCCGAGTGTCTGTGAAGTAGCGTTGGCAGCGTACAGATCATCGAGCACACTCTGTATCTGCACCCGGGTAGCATCAATGCGATTACCTCCGCTGTCATACGCTGCCACAACGAGTTGGCCGCGCAGCAAGTGGCGGGCATTAGTGGCGTTCAGGCCGGTCAGTAGCCGAGTTAAGCCAGTTGCATTCGGGTTTTTGCCGTAGCCGATCACTGTGCCGCTGGCAGTTAACGGCACGTAACATGGCGCTGTTGGGGCGGGAAAACTACAGGCAGTTGCTTCGGCAGCGGTCGTTAGGCCACCGTCAGGATCGTAGAGCAGGCGGAAGCTCGCTGCCGGGCCACCGTTCCATGCAATGGTGTTCAGATCGAGCCAGAGTGCGCGCGCTTGGGCCGGGGTAATCGTGCTTGGGCTGCTGCTGACAGTGTAGTTGTAATTACTACCGCCGTTGGTGTCGAAATTGATCGTCATCAGATCGGCGTCAGCGCCGGCAATCGCGCTCACATTCCCCGAACTGAAGATGTAGTAACTTACGGTCGTGCCGGCGGTTTGGGCCGGGATTGTTGCGCTGAATGACGTACCACTGCCGGCCATCTTCACCACCGTCGACGCCGTCCAATTACCGTTGACGGCGTAGCGCAGCCAGAGTGCCTGTTCAGCGGGAGGTGCGACGTTAGTGGTGGCAGTGATTGTCACCGCTTGCCCCGCAGTGGGTGTCGTAGGACTGCGGGTGACGCCGGTGATGGTGGCGGGGGCGGCGCTCAATTGGAATACCACTCCGCGCCCGCTGCCATCCCACTTAAAGACATAGTAGCTGCCGCTAATATGGTTGAAACGCAGATTGCGCTCGCCGCCGCCACCGGTGCTCAGTCCGCTGACGATTTGACCAAAGGTGATGGTGTTGGGGGCATCTTTGCCGAACCACTGGTTGGTTTGTTTGAAAAACTTAAATTCACTGCTGGAGTCGTTCGCGTCGGTGATTGGCCCACTGACGTAGATAAAGGTTCCGCCGAGACTGGCTGACATTGGCCACGGCGTGTTTCCCCAACTGTTGAGTTCGCCGCGCACCTCCTCGCCAGCGGCGGCAACCGGTAGGGGTACTAGCAACAGGAGCAGGCTGGAAATGATCGTGAGGGCAAAGAGCAGGCGGTGATGCACGACACAACCTCGTTTCTAGCGTGACTGAGCGGAGTGGCCTCGTTGGCACGTATGAGCCGATAACCGGGATTGCGTCCTATTATACTCGTTATTGGTTGTTTGTGCAACTGTATTGTTAACAACAATGGCTTGATTAGGAGACACAGGGGCTAAGTTGTCGTGGACTATCACTCGCGGATGATGGCTAGTGCAAATGCATCATTTGCTGGCGTGCAGAGCAATAGCCGGTATAGCTTTGCACGTGGCGCACTTTTCCAGTACGCGCGCAAGCGACGAGCACCAACGTTCACACGACGTGATTGACGCTTTAGCGGGGTACACTTGAACCTACTGTGACGAGCGGCACAAAGAGACGGAACCTAGCGCGGATTGTCGTCACCACAGCTTGCGCCGATTTCGTCGGATCATTCTGCGCAGTTACTGTGACCGTGGCCGTATCGGTATGAACGCCGGTCTGATCATCGGGGATAGTCACGGCTACGTGGAAGGTAGTGCTAGCACCGGCTGCAAGCGGCCCGATGGTTGCCGGCACATTCGTTGGCCAATGGTTACCGCTGACCGTCACAGTGAAAGTGGTGGCGGTACTTCCCCTGTTAGTCACGGTCAAGGTGTAGCTCACTGCTTCACCCGGCCGGCCGCTCAGGGTCGTTGAGGCCGGCATCAACCTTGGGCCGGTGGCCGCTTCTATCTCTGCATGTACAAGGGTGATCGACCATGGCGCAAATGTGACCGTCAGGTTTCCCTCTGTGGCTTGAAGTGTGCGAGGCGGTTCGCTAAGCGTCGCCGAAGGATTCGCGACACCGTTGTAGGTGACGCTCTGCGCCGTTGGTGAGTCAGTGCGCACTTCGTAAGCACTGCCACCAACGATTGTCTCACCGTCTGCTGTAACGGTAGCGGTGATCGGTCGCGCCATTTTGTTGATAACCAGCAGTGACAGCGTGGTCGCGTTGACTCGTCCGGCGTAGACGGCTGCTTCGCTAGCGGAATTGAGAGATGTGGTAACGGGCAGCATGTGCGTACCGAACCGCGCCCACAGCGGGTAGACGTAGTAGTGCGGTGCGCGGTAGAAGTTATTATCTTCGTGCAGCAGGCCGTACTCGGTGCCGTTGCTGGCTCGCCCGTTGGCTAAATCCCACTGAGTAAATATGGTATACCCGTGCTGAATTGCCTGCCCGATTGAATCGGCCAAGAACAGCGCATTGATCGCTCGTGTCATCAATTGCGCGTTGTCTTGATCTTGCATTGCAACGAGGTTGTATTCGGTGACGGCAATCGGCGCGCGTCGTCCGCTAGCCAACGCATCGAAGGCGGCGTTGATGGCTGTTCGGATGGTACGGAAATGCTCTTGCGGCTTTGCGAGGATAGCAGCGTATCCAGTCGCATTATTGGCAGGTGGGTAATCATACGGATAGGGGTGAATCGCGTAAAAATCGAGCGCGTCACCGGCGGCGGCGATGACTTTGTTGCCCCAGTTGTTGTAGTTCTGCCAACTTGGATTATGAGGATCGCCGGGGTTTTCAAACCCAACTGCACCAACCAAGATGGTCGGATCTACTGCTCGCATTGCGGCGCGAAACTCCAGATAGCCCTCACGCCGCTGTGCGCCGCTTCCTTTCCCCAGCACGTACTCTGTGCCATCGCACGTCCAGACCTCTTCCCAGCCCCAAGGCTGACACAGCCCACCGCCGGTAGTGGGTTTCCCGCCGTAGATTTCGTTGCCGAACTCCCACAGTTTGATACCAACCGGCTCTGGATAGCCGCGCGCAGCACGTAACTGCGCCCAATAACTAACTGTGCGCCAGTCGGTGCCCCGCACATCCACCCCGATGGGGCGATGATCGTTCACATCACCGTTGAAAAAGGCAACCAGCGCCGCCGCTTCCTTAGAGGTACCGTTGGGGTTGACCACCCATAACCCTTGGGTGCCGGTCGCACGCAGAAAAGCGATCACGTCGGATGGTCGCGCGGCCCAAAACCAATCAGAACAGGGAACCGCGCCGGGCTGATTCTGGCCTAGCTCACAGCTCAACCAGCCGTAGCGGTTGCTCCAACTACCGCCCGGCAAGCGCAAGAGGCGAATGCCAGCGGCGGCAGTATAGGTGCGAAAGGTTTCATTCGCGAGTTTTGTCGGATTCAACCATACAGGTAAGTTAGACCCCAAGAGGTAGGGACTAATCGGTATCGTGTTGCCGTCGGTTTGGATGCGAATGGTGGCCGAGACGCCGGGTTCTGGCGGCGGTTCTGTCCCGGCCAGCAGATGCAAATCGTCGAGGTAAAAGGTTGCTTGCCCGCTGTTTACCGCACTCTGAAAGGCGATTGAGCCTAAGAAACCACCTGCTACATTCAGATCGGCCAAGGGGATGGTCACAACCCGCCATTCACCTGCGACCGGGCCGCCGGGCAGGTAGGTGGTGAGGTCTACTTGATTGGTCGGATAGTTAGTGCCAGTGCCAACCTGCACCCGAATCTGTTGCCCGCCAGCGCTGCCGCCGTGGATAGCAAAGCGCAATGCGGTATAGCCGGCGAGGGAGATATTGCCGCCGGGTCGCACCAGCCACAGGGCGCCCCAGTTGCCGGGCTGGTAGGTCACCGCGATGGCATGGGCGCTGCCGCCGTGCGTCGGCGATGAGGTCGTGAGGTTCACCGTGGTTTGAAACGACCAATTCTGAAATGCCGGATCGAGAGTGTCACTGTAAACGACAGCGTCACCGTTCGCCAGTGACAAACCTGCCGTTGGTTGCAGGAGCACAACGAACAATGCCACGAGCAGCCCGTAGGTAACCGTAGTCCGACGGAGATGAGATACAGGTGATGTGGGCATATCGTTGTCCTCTTGTGGTCACATTGGTAAACGAACTGTTACCTTCGTGCGAAGGTGTTATTCCACCAAATCGATACTTCGTATTGTAAGGGTTCGCCGTACCAAAACCTACTGAGAGTCAGGAAGGGTGACGGAGCGTGTGCGTGATCCAGCCCAACGTAGAGGAAGTGCAATGCACCGTGTCTGATAAGTGCGGTTGGGTATAGTGTGGAAGGGTTAGAGCCTGTTATGCACTTCGGAGATAAACGTGGGATGCGTTCAGCCTGACACACCAAGCCTATCCACGCGATGTGAGCCTTCATCGCTCTCTACCTAACCTTCATGACTGAAGACGCTCCGCAGCGCGACCACTCGCTGCGTGAGGTTGTGAATAGATGGCGTTGGAGCGTCCGCACGGGCGTAGCGACGTTGCAATACAACGTCGCTCCAACGCGCATGCTGCCCACCGATCTGCCGCCGTGGCCCACCGACTCCCAGTAGAGACGGTGCATTGCACCGTCTCTACTCAGCGCACCGCACTCGTCCATGAATGGCGCGCGTTCGCCGGTTGGCACGCGATGATGAGCGGTTGTCAAAACCCTTGGCCGGAGTGCATGTGCCAGTGCGATCCTCATACGGAAGCGGTTCATTCCCGTTATGGTCGAACGTACATAACAGGCTCTAGCCATATTGCCGTGAATGAGACCAACTGATAGGCGATTACGCCATCCGGGCGCCGAGCCGACCGTTGGTTAGTATGATGCCAATAACCGAGTCGTCGCCGGGGCTGTACCGTCACCTCACATATATCACAAGCGTCCTACGGTTCAAGCATCTGAATCTGCTCCGGTGCAGTGACGAAGATGGCCGGGTCACCCTGATACCAAGCGATTGTGCCCACTATCGCCACCTCTTGACCAACACGGTAGAACGTTTCAGGTGCGCCGTTGAACCGTTCCCAATCGGCCTGTCGGATAATGGCCTTAAACGCGCCCTGATGCGGGTTAGCAAAGCCGAGCAACACTTGTTTGCCGTTGTTAAAGACGTAGCGCAGGGTGCCGGTAACAGCCACTGTATGGCCGGCCCACCCACGGGCTGCGTCGTGTGTAATGGTAGCAACAGGGAACGCTTCCGGCGACACTGGTGGTGCGGGTGGTACAACGACTGGAATTGCCGCCACTGCTGCTCGTGGATTGCCGCTCGTCAGTGCCACAATTGCGCCGTCGGCGCTGCGAAAGTAAAGATTTTCGTTGCTCGCGACCCACACGGCATATTCACTCCAGTACTGGTCGTACACCGGGCCTTGGTTGTAGTAGATGTAGAAGCCGAAATCGTAGGGTCGCGAGTTGTACAGCCCACTGGCGCAGTAGTGTGAGGTGCTGAAGGCGCACGTGTTCGTGTTATCTTGCGAAGTGGCGATAGTGGCGAGGCGCTGAGTTGTGATTTTATTGGTGAAGCTGCCACGTCCATCAGAGCGATCGACGATGCGCATAGCAAAGCCGGCTTCCCAGTGCGCGCCGAAGAGGTGATCGCCTGCTGCCGTCACATTGGGTTGCTCATCAGTGAGTAGATAAGGGTTGCTCTCGCCGGGTGGCCAGTCGAAGGCGATGAAGCGTACATCACCGCCCTGCAGACCGCTCACCGTGCTGTTGTCTAGCACCATCTCGCCGAAGTGCGAGTCCCAACGTGCGTCGTAGGCGTGCTTTGCACGGATAATGATGTAGACCACCTCTTTACCGTTTGGCAGTTGGCGCACCACCGGCTGTGGTCCCATCGGTAAATAGTCGTTATCCCCGTAGCCGCCATGACCAACGTTGGCGATGAAGGGTACGTTCCCATCGTCTAGATCGAGTACGAAGAGGGCCTGTTCTCCCGGATTATTGGTCAACAACTGGCGCATATCGGCGTTGGTCTGCGGCCAATCTCGCCAGAGCGTGCTCCACGGCAGGCGCAGCTTGATGAGCACATAACCCGCGCTGTCAGCGATCACCGGCCAACCGTAGCGGTATTCGGTAGGATCGGCGAAATTGCGGCTGGTATGCACCGGCTGTGTACGCCATTGTCGGGTTCCGTTGCTATTGCGAATAGCATGGACGTACAAGTCCGGCTCGGTTGCCACGACCACGAGATCGCGCGAGGGTGAATATGCCGGTGGAACAGCTACCGTCGCGCCGGCGTTGTACGTCCACATTGCGGTCATGGTTGTCTTGTTCACGGCGTAGACCGAGTTGCCCATCGCGAAGAGGACCCGGTCGTTCAGGACGGCTGGGGGCAACGGCAGGGTACTAGTCTGGCCGGTATTGAATTGCTGCACAATGGTGCCGTCGCTGGCTCGTAGTTTGTAGAGCCGACCATTCGCCGAGACGACAAAGACGGCTTGGGTGTCGGGATCATAGGCCACTGTAGAGCGAACATCGCCGATGCCGTTGCGCTGCCACAGTTGCTGGCCGGTCGCTTCACTGAGGGCAAAGACGCCATCCGTTCCGGCAGCGACATACACGCGCCCCCCGCCGGTGACTGGCTGAACGTTACGCGGGAGAGTGCCACTTGTCGTCACTTTGCTGATGCCGCCGCTAGCGGTGACGCCATTCCAAATCCAGCGCAGCCGCCACGGATAGGTTGGAACCGAGGGCGCGTAGCCGGTGCGTTGAGCATTGTAGGCGTGCTGGTTCCATTCGGCTGTCGTAGAACCGGCGTCACTTTTGAAAACCAACGGTAGCCAAACGCGAGGGATGGGGGTGGTTTGGGTTTGCGGAGTGTCAACCGGACGGTTGGCCTGTGGCCAAGACGATGCGCCGAGCGATGTGCATGCGATGAGAATGGTTAGCAATACCACCGGCAACATCCGTCGCATGGCGTTTGTCGGGGTCATAGCAGCCTCTCCTGCCGTCAACCGCAGCAGTTGACCGGCATCGTGCATCTGAAAAGCAGCGGCGCAGGAGCGTTATCTTCTTTCCGTCTGACTACTTACCTCAGTCACCGTCAATGTCTCCAACGCATTCCAACCGAGTTCGTGATCCCAGACGCCTTCGTTAGCGAAGCAGAAAGAAATCGTTGAGGGTAGCGAGGTACGCAGATGACAGATCGCGATCACGATAGTCATCGAGCCGGGTAGAGGGGTACAGCAGGCGATTCGCGGTCTGCTCAGGGTACCAGTTCAAATCGGTTTCGCCGAGTTCAACAACTTGAAAGAAACCGCGCTCTGGGTTAGAGATGTCTTCAGCAGCAGGTGCGAACACAACCCGCTGTGATTGATGGTCACCTGCGTTGGATATAAGAGTACTCGTTGGCGGCAATGCGCAAGCAGTGAGCAGCAGGAACACCGCGAAGACAAGGGAGAATCTTCGCTTCATTTCATACCTTTCAACGATAGTTGCCCCCCTGCCTATTACGAAAGCATTGTATCATCTCGCCGTGAAGAATGGGGCTAAGAGGAGGATTCGTGTGAGTCGTGTAAGGGTGCGGCATACCTGCCGCACTTGACATTCCAGTAAACCGAAGAGATGCTGTTCGACGGCGTAGTGTGGAATGAAAGCTGTTCGACGAGAGAGAAATGTTCCGCTTGTAGTGCAGAATGTATTCCGCACGCGCTATTGCCGTGGGCGGAATGAATTCCGCCCTACCGGATAGGGCATCGATGCCGTCCTACGGGGAGGGGGATTCATTCCGCGTGGCAAGGTAGGTGTGTGACCAGTCTCCCCATCGCTCTCCTAGTCCTGCTTTGATAGGGTTGACGATCTGTTCGTACTCTTGTTGATTACGGATCACACGATCGTAACTTTCAGCTTGCCAAAACGAGTCGCTTCTTCCTAATGCCTGATTGCATAACCGCGCTGTGCGGCCTTTGAGTCGTTTCAGGGTATCTGTGAGCGAATATTTGGCTGTGACTCCTGTATGCGCTGGTTTGAAGGAGTGTTCTGTTGTCTCACTGACCAAATGGATATAGTTGGGCATGAGACAATAGGCTATCAATAGGTATCGTTGCCCGTCTAGCCTGTGAATTTCATCGGCGACAATGTGTGCCACGCGCTCATCCGCCAGCCAGCGCGGACTTTATGTTGATGCAGCGGTCGAGCCATGCGTCGAAATGTTCGAAGTATTTTTTGTCCAAGGTGTGCCGTTCTTTGGCTTGGTCTGCGCTGCTGGCTTTGGCGTGGATGATGGGCTGTTCACGCTCATGAGTTGCCTGTAATACTTGCACAATATGACTAGGCAGAGAATTTGCCAGCCGCAAGGTAACGAAAAACATTGCGCTTTCGGGCTGCCAATGGGGAAGCCTCCGCCTGTAGTGCAGTATTCGTTCTGTCGTATTAGGTTCGTTGTTCACGCTGGGTTTCTCTTTGCGGAGATCGGAATGAATGCCGCCCTACGTCATACGGTGGGCGGAATGAATGCCGCCCTACATCATACGGCATTCATACTATTTTATGTAATACGACATATATACCGCACTGTTCGATCACCTGCTTGGCTTCGGCATGAGAAAGAAACAGTTCGCGCTGTTGTTCTGCCTGAGCGCTAACGGTCATTTCATAAGTTGTTCTGTCTGTGCCAATGCCGATCAGAATCCGAATTTTCTCGGTGTTTTGTAAAGCGGGATAGATAGCATGAAAACCACTGGCGAAAAAGTAACCTACCAAGACATCGAAAAAGCGTGCATCTTTGATGAGTGTATGAAACCGCTCTTTGAGCGTGTGATTGGCTTCGTTGGTAATGAACGTTAGGTCAGTTGTCATGGTTATCTCACAGCGAGAATAAGGTTATTGTGATTAGACTACTCACCATCGGCTACAGATTACCGAGCCGGTTCGGCGGCACGCAGGATCGAGATATTTCCCACTACCAAGCGGTAAATGTCTCTATTATATCATCGTTTGGCAACGCAATGGGCCGCGCTTGTCACCCATGCTATGACGCTGACAACGACGATCAAACAGCGTAGGTCTTGAGCCGGGCAGGCAACGGGTACGCTGATTTTGCTAACGGCGTAACGCTTCGGTCACCGGGAAGAAAGCCGCCACAATCAGCCGGGTAGTATCGAGATTGCGGCTCTGCGTACCGGCGGCGGGTAGTTGCGGAGGGCGCGGCGGCCACGTGTGTCCGCCGTTGTGGACGATATAAGCTGTCACCTGCGCTCCACTTGTGCAATTGGCGTAGGTCTGCTGTTCGACAAATGTGCCATCTGCCACTTCCACCGGCAGGTTGACCAATTGCGGCACGGGGTCGCAGCCGTTTGCGGCGGCAAAGCGCTCCACCGATTCGGCTTGCGAGACGACCTGCCCGCCTGCGCAGCCAAAGCGGATGCCCTCGCAAACGTTACCGCCCTCCAATGGAATGAGCGGATCGGCGCTGCCGTTGACGGCCAGAAAGTTCAACGGCGCGGTAGGGGCGCAGGTCGCAAAAATCGGCTGCGGGATGTTGGCAATCACCGGTGCGATACCGGCGAACACGCCCTGCGTCTCGCAGCCCAGGCGGTAGGTCATCATCCCGCCGTTCGAGGCGCCGGTCACATACACGCGCCGCTCGTCCAGTGGGACGCGACGGCCAATGTCGGCAATCATCTCCAGCAGGAATGTCACATCGTCCACGCCCGAAGTCGCTTCCGTGCCGCGCCCATCGTTCCAGTGGGCGGCATGTTGCCCGGCGGAGCGGTACGAATCGGGATAGGCCACATAAAAGCCGCGCTCATCGGCGTAATCATCGAAGCCCAAAAAGCGCTGCATTTTCTGACCGCTGCCACCCCCGCCGTGCAGGACGATAAGCAGGGGCAGCGGCTGCCCCTGCCGCGCAGCCGGCGGAACGTGCAGGATGTAGGTGCGTTCCAGTCCGTCTACGGTCATCGAAAGGTCATGATTACCGGGGCGCAGGGACTCGGTCTGCGGACGGACGCAAGCGGTCAGCGCCAGTAAAAACGCCAGGGAAAGGAGAAAAAGTCGTTTCATCGCCCCTCCTGCCGCAGCGGGGTTTCGGCGCGGTACAAATGCCAGACAGCCTCGCGCGCGCTGCTGCCTTCAGCCACGTTGTAAAACACCCACACCTGCGTCTCGCCGACGAACGGCTCCGGCTCGGCTTTGGCAGTCAGCGAATCGGTCAGCAGCCATTGCTGTCCCGGTGATTGGAACAGCGTCGCAAGCCAGATTTCGCCCGGTTTGCCGAAGGTCACGTCCCAAAAATTGCGCCCGGCCTCGTTGATCTGGTACGCAACGTAAGCCTGCCCGCCGAACAAAATAGGCTCCGCCGATTGCGCCAGCGCCGGTTGGGACAAACCCGAAGCAGGCGGAACGATGGTCTCGGCGAGGCTAAACCGTGTTTCGCCAGAGTCGCGGGTATAGACGTGCAGCCGCGCCTGCGCATCTATGCCGGGGATGAGTAGCTCCTGCCCGTTCCAGAACCAGCCGTAGGGGTCTATCTTGTCGCCGGGGTCGTCTGTCACCGCCTGCGGGACGGGGTTGGGCAGGGTCAGGTCGAGCATGCGCACCTGCACCGTGCCGTCTTCGGCTGCAAAACCGTATGTGAGGGCGGACTTGCCCTTCATCCAGCGGGCAAAGCCCGAATCCATCGGCGCAAACCCGGTTCGGCGCGGGCGTGTTTGCCGTTCGACGACATGCACTTCGGTGGGGTTCTCCAGCGAAATGTATTGCAATTCCACCCAGTTGTTGCGCGGGTTGGCGGCGCCGTGAACGCTTTCGTCCCGAATCCAGAAGACATAGCCGCCCGCCTGCCCCGGCAGGACAGTGGGATAGATAGCGCGGCGCAGCGCGTCGGGCGGGGTGGGCAGCGATTGAATCTCGCCGGACGTGGGGCTGCTGGGGCGGACGAGGATCAGACTCCCGTCCCGGTCTGCGCCGACGTAGTACGCGCCGTCGGCGTCCAGGCCGGGGTTGGCGCGCCCGTAGATGGTGCTTTCAAAAGCGCGAAAGCCCTTGCCGTCGGCGGGGATCAAGTCGCCGGTGTGCGGGTCTACGCCGCAGTGCCAGACGATGCCGTTGCCCTGCTGGTCGGTCATCTCGAACCAGACCATGTACTGCACATCGGCGGTGAACTCCACGTTGGCGTAATTGACCGCCGGGTCGCCGACCATGACGGTGTGCGGCGTGAACGCTGCGGGGATTGGGGAAGTGGTCGGTTGGGCGGATTCGACCGGGGTTGGTGAAGCCGGTTCAGGCAAGGAGTCTGAGACGCTGAAGCGGCAATTCACGCCAAGCATGGTAAGCAACACGGCAAACAGGATCAATCCATTTTTCACGGTGAACCTCCAGTGCATAAATACCTGTCCTGATGGTATCCTGCGCCTGTGTGCAGATTGTTAGGAAGATGTGTTTTTTCTATGAAGAGTAGGGCTTGTCATGCGCAATCAACAGCAAAGAGCGAGGGTTCGTCGTTGGAGAAAAACGCCAGGGCATGCCAGCCCGCCCACAACAGTCCCGGCATGAACGAGGCGTCGCGCGCGCCGGAACGCGCCTGCACACGCAGCAGGGCAACGCCGCGCCAACCCGTCTCTTCGCCCAGCCCGGAGATGAGGATCCAGATCAGCCGCAAGCCACCTCATACTATTGACTTTCGTTAATTGAAAGGAAGAGTCCACTGCACAAAGGCTTCACCACCAGGGACCCGAAGCGCACGACGGGGAAGAACCATGAACCGCATGTCCTTCATGTCCCTTGGTGACCTTCGTGGTTACCGGCTGAACCGCCAAGGACCCGAAGCGCACGACGGGGAAGAACCATGAACCGCATGTCCTTCATGTCCCTTGGTGACCTTCGTGGTTACCGGCTGAACCGCCAAGGACCCGAAGCGCACGACGGGGAAGAACCATAAAGCGCATATCCTT
>NZ_CALLJH010000074.1:0-11356 GCF_938091255.1 uncultured Chloroflexus sp. | reverse complement strand
TGCACCGTCTCTACTGAAGGCCGGGGTCGGTGCGCCGCTCGGCCATAACCTACACGCGCCGGTGCGCGCCATCGCAGGGCGCGCGCCGGTGCCGCGCGCACGATGCCATCGACCCTAGAATGCGGCGCGCGCGCCAGCGATGACGGGCAGCAACGGCGCACGGGCAGCACAGTCCACGTGGCGGATGATCCGCCGGGTTCGGTGCCGGCCGTAGTCGTCACGCCCGCCAACGAACCGGCCCGCGCGCCGGTCGCCGCGTTGGCGGAACCGGCCCACGACGTCATTGGCGAGTCGGTCGACGTGGCGTTCGTCGAGCACGGCGATACGGGGGGACCATCGACGGCCGCCGCTCACGCCCACAGCATCCGGCTGGAGGTCGTTCAACAGTTGGACGCCAACCGCGGCTTCGGGCTGCTGCCGCGCCGCCGAGATGTCGCGCGATGATGAGCGGTGGCCGGAGATCGTAGCGGGAGGGCTGGTGCTGGCCGTCGCGATGCGCATGCGGAAGCGGTTCATGACCGTGATGCTCGAACGTACATAACAGGTTAAGCCGTATACCGCACCAACTCATCGTCTTCGTGGCGTGCGATCATACCGTCAGTCACCAGCCATTCGAGGTGGGCAATCGTTTCGGCAACTGCAAAACGCGCCTCGTGGGGAGTGAAGCGTTCGACGGCAAAGACTTGCTGTGCGACGGCAAAGGCCGTTTCTGCTCCATTGCGCACCGCTTCCAGCATCGCGGCCAGCCGCTCGTGGTGATGCGCTTGCAATTCGGCTACCCGCTCGGCCCACCCTGTGATCGTCTTGCCATGGCCGGGCAGGGCCAGCTCAACCTCAAGCGTCGCCAATTCGTTCAGCGAGGCCAAATATTTGCGCAACGGATCAGGCTCGCTTTCCGGCCAGACGCCGATGTGCGGCGTGATCTTGAGCAACACTTGATCGCCGACCAGCGCTAGCCGGTCATCGGGGGCGTAAAATACTAACTGGCCATCGCTGTGGCCGGGGGCGTGGATCGCTAGAAAGCGCCGCTCTCCCATTGTGAGCCATGTACCCGCCGGCAGCGGCGTGAGTGGCGGATGAGGCCGGGTGGCAGCGCGCAAGGCTGCGATTGCACCGACTACCTGTTGCACGAGATCGGCGGGCATGCCGTGACGGAGAAAATGGCGTAAACTAGGATCATCATGGTCGGCGCGGTGCATCCACACCTCTTCGGCCAATTCGATCTCGCGCGGCGCGAGCAGCACTCGTGCCCCCGAACGCTCATGCAGCCAACCGGCCATGCCGAAATGGTCGGGGTGAAAATGGGTGAGCACGATGGTGTGAATCTGGCGCGGTTCGAGGTCAAGCTCGGCGAAGGCCGCTTGCCAACCGGCTTCGCCGGCAGGGGTGTGCAAACCGGTATCGATCACTGTCCAGCCCTGCGCATCGCGCAGCAAATAGACGTTAACATGGTTGAGGGCGAAGGGGAGCGGCAAGCGTAACTGGTATAGATTAGCGAGCAGTGTGGTGATCATACAGCAGTCCCTGTGTAATGGCGCGACGCGCTGGCGAACAGCTATCTGCATTATAATACCGCGAGGATGTAGACAATACCACATTTGATGTATGGAACATTTTGAGCCAACGTACACCAACCAACCGCCGGCATGGCGCTTGCCGGCAATCATCGGCGGCATTGTGCTACTGGCCGGCGTGCTCGCTTTCGTCATCACCGGAACCGGTGCGCCGGCACCGGCTGCCACCCCGACGGTTGCGCCAACCGTTGAGGCGGCGGCTGGCCACGGCGATTTCAGCAACAGCCTGCCTGCGCCGGTAATTTCGGTAGCTGATGCGCAACGGCGCTGGCAAGCCGGTCAGGTAATTTTTGTTGATATGCGGTCAGGCGACGCCTACAAAGCCGCGCATTTGCCCGGCGCACTCAGTTTGGCCTCGCCCGATCTCAACCAGCGGCTGGCGGCCTTGCCTTCCGGCTGGGTCATCATCACCTACAGCGATGCCAGCCGGCCAGAGGCGGGCCAACGTGGCGCGCAGATCTTCCGTGATCTTGGCTACGGGCCGGTCGCTGCGCTTGAAGGCGGGATTGAAGCGTGGCAGGCGGCGAACCTGCCAGTGGAGCGACCATGATTGATTTGCACATTCATACCAACGCTACCCCCCACCATGCGACGTGGACACCGGTGGCATTGGCGGTGGCGGCGGCGGCCCGCGGTCTGACGATGATTGCAGTGACCGACCACAATACGACGGCGAATGTGATTACCACCGCGATGGCCGGGATGCACTACGGGGTGCAGGTGGTAAGCGGGGTTGAGATTGATAGCGCGTTTAATGGCAAGCTCTGGCATACGCTGGTGTATGGGGTTGATCCTGAGGCGCCGGCCCTGCTCGATCTGTGCGCTGAGGTCGTGAATCGCAATGCGTCCGATGCGGCGCAATTGCTGCGTGATCTGGCGGCAGCCGGCTTTCGACTGCCCAATCTCGGCGATCGTGACCGCCCGCCCACGGTGGCCGATGTCGCACTGACGTTGGCACGCCACAATGACTTGCCCGGACGGGTGGCCGGTGAGGGTGATGAAGAGGCTGGGATGCGCTTCATCCTGACCCATTTTGCTGCGGCGTACCGTCCGTTGAGTGTTGACGAGATCATCAGCGTTGCGCACGATCTCGGCGGGTTGGCCGTGTTGGCGCATCCGGGTCGTGATAAAGGTATCTATGCAATTCCCGCTACCGAGGACGACATTGCGGCCTTGGCCGCAGCAGGTCTCGATGGCATCGAGGTTTACTACCCAACCCACGATGCTGCCACGCGCGAATGGTTGTTGGCTGTCGCAGCTCGCTATAGTCTGCTTGTGTCGGGTGGGAGCGACTCGCACCATCCTCATCAAGCCTTGGCAACGTGGCCGGCCAAGGATTTGACGATGGTGAGCCGGCTGCGACGGTAATTCTATCGCCAAGAGTGCGACAGCATTTAGATCAGGCGTGTTGTAGGGGGAGGTTGCGGTGGGTTAGTAGGAAGCAGTAGCCCCGTATCCCTCTGCTGCGTGTCTTCGCGATAACAAGAATCCATGTCCCTAGCGAACGACGAAGCCTACAGAGATATACGTTCCGCCAAAGCAGAAGATTGCTTCGGGCGTGTTGCTCCCTCGCCATAACAACAGGACGCGCCGCTTTCGTGTCCTTATGGTCTTTGCGCTAGACTGGAGCGACGCGGGCATCGTTGCCTGACAACAGAAGACTGTTGCGGGCGGGTGCTCCCTCTGCTCGAACCGTGTGCATCCGTCTCATCTAGGTGTATTTGTGCCCCATATTCCCTTGCCGTAGCGCCGAGCATGCGCTCAGAATGGTTGAGGTTGCAGTCATGATAAATATTCAGTCGTTCGTTGATCGACTTCCAGCTCACCACCAAGCTGAAGTGGCTGAACTTGCCGCCCAGTATGGCGTGCCGCGCTATCGCCACGTCGTGCTCGCCGATGGCACATTCGATCCGCTAATCAAAACCGATCGGGTCGGTGAAGTTGGGATGGTCGTGCGCCGGCGCAATGGTGGCATCTTGGTCGCGCGCAAAACCTATTATCCGCCAGCAATTTTCCGGCTATTGACCGGTGGCGTTGGGCCGGCTGAATCTATTGCGACGGCACTCGCGCGCGAAGTCGCCGAAGAGACGAGCCTTACCGTGCAGATCAGCCGGTTTTTGAGCGTTATCACCTACGAAGTGCCGCATCCAACGTCGCATCGGTTTGTCAGTTACGTGTTTCTGCTCGATGAAGTAGGCGGCACGTTGCAGGTTGCCGACCCGGACGAGCAAGTTGCTGAGATGCGAACCGTATTGCCGGGCGAATTGCCGGGATTGGCTGTGCGGTTGCGCCAACTGCCTGATTGTAGTGATCTGGCGATTAGGGGTAATTGGGCCCGTTGGGGCCAATTTCGCGCCGTGATGCACGAAGAAGTGGGTGTGTTGTTGGCCTCTGGCACTTGACAGGCCGGCCCTTCCATGTAATACTGCACACAATTGTTAAGATTTGTGTAGATTTGTGAGGGAATGGCATGCTGCAAACAAGTGGTCTCTGGTTGGCTCTCGCCACCTTTCTTAGCATCTGGTGGGGGCACGTTGGCGTGCGTTGGCTTGAAGCGAAGAGCGTCGATATTCGGCCACCAATGGTTGCGTTGATCATCGCCGGTCTCATCCTCAACGTTGCTGCTCTCTTCGCGCCGAATGTCACCATCGGTGGCGTGTGCAGCGTGGTTGGGATTGCGCTATGGTGGGATGCGTTTGAACTAGTGCGGCAAGATCGGCGGGTGCGCCACGGTCATGCGCCGGCTAACCCCAGCAATCCGCGTCATGCCCGTTATCTGGCCGAAGGGAAAGCAACGCTCCACGATCCACTCGATCGTGAACCATCTGATCCGATGGTAGATACGCAACCATCGGCACACCGTGAACCAGAAGTAGCCTAGTGTGCAAGTAGATGAATCGACCATACCATCGAGGTGTATCATGATGTGGGAAGGCTTAGCAATCGGCTTGTTCAGCCTTGGTATTATTGGTTTCGGTTTCTTCTGGGTTATCCGCATGGAATATTATCTCGGCTACTTATGGTGGCCGTACCCTATGCTGTTTGGCATTGGCATTGTTGTTCTGTCGCTGTTCGTCATGGATTCCGGCTGGTCAGCACTGCTCGGTGTAACCGGCGCTTCCTTCATCTGGGGTGCGACCGAGCTGAAGGAGCAAGCGGTCCGTGCCGAATTGGGTTGGTTCCGGCGTAACCCGCATCCGAAGCCGTTGCCACCGTTTGCTGCTCTTATTCGCAAAATCAAAGCTCCACATTTGTGATTGTAAAGACGCAGAGGGGTAAAGGGGCAAAGATTCTTAACGCAAGGAGGCAGAGAACGCGAAGGGCGCGGAGAATCTTAACGTAAAGGCGCAGAGGACGCAACGGATTTGGGATGGTTGTTATCCCACTGCGTCCTCTGCGTTCTTTGCAGTAAGATAGCTGGCAGCCTCCTCTACGACGGTAGGCTTATAGTGCCTTTGCATTTGTTCAATGGAGCAGGTATCATCGACAACATGACCGAGCTTGCCGCCCAGAAAGCTGCTTTGCGCGCCGAAATGATTGCACGCCGCGATGCGCTGCCCGATCGTGATCGGCGCAGTGCGCAGATTTGCGCCTTGGTGCAGCAACTACCGGCATTTCTGGCAGCGACAGCCATTCATTGCTATGTGCCGATGCGATCTGAGGTTGATACGAGATCGCTGATCGCGGCGGCGCTGGCTGCCGGCAAAGCGGTGGCCGTGCCGATCGTGGCCGGTCAGCACCGGCTGGAGCATAGCTGGATCGATAGCCTTACCGAAACCGAATGGGTGCGTGGCCGGTTTGGCACGCTCCAGCCGCGCCAAATCCGCCCGGCTCAACCCGGCGCGTGGTCGTTGACCATCGTGCCCCTGCTGGCGTTCGATCGCGAGCTGTACCGGCTTGGGTATGGCGGTGGGTTTTACGATGCGTTGCTGGCCTCTGCACCTGCTATCGCGGTCGGCGTCGCTTTTGCCGTACAAGAAGTGGCGCACGTGCCCCGCGAGCCGCATGATATTCGGCTTGATATGGTTGTCTGCGAGGATGGGGTCAGAAGAGTATAGCAGGGTCAGCGCAGCGCTCTGCCCTGCTGGCCGGTAGCGGATTCTTATCTGGCGCTGGTTCCTACTCTGCGGTATGATAAGAAGGAGAGGATTCAGTTTCCGTTTGCGTCGCTTGTTGATTAACCCCGATGGCATTCCACGGAAATAGATGCCTTGCCTCGCCTGTCTTTGGCAGCGATCGTAATCGGCTGCTGTTTGTAATGTCTAAGGAGTCTTGAATCATGCGCGCCACCGATTTGCCGATGATTATTCAGGGTGGTATGGGCGCCGCCGTTTCTGATTGGCGGTTGGCGCGGGCCGTTGCCGCTTGCGGTCAGCTCGGTGTTGTTTCCGGCACCGGCATTGATACCATTCTCATCCGGCGCTTGCAAGATGGCGACCCTGATGGCGTAATGCGGCGGGCTATGGCGCATTTTCCCATCCCCGGCGTAGCCGAGCGGGTGCTTGAAGCCTATTTCCGGCCTGAAGGTCGGGCGCCTGATGAGCCGTATACGTTGCTGCCGATGTACAACCTGAAGGTGAGTAAAGAGCGGCAACAAGTGGCGATGTTAGCAGCGTTTGTCGAGGTTTGGCTGGCCAAAGAGGGGCATGATCGCCCAATTGGGATGAATTTGCTAACTAAAATTCAGTTGCCCAATTTGGCCTTGCTCTATGGAGCGTTGTTGGCCGGAGTTGACGTAATTATCATGGGCGCCGGTATTCCACGCGAAATCCCAGCGGCGCTCGATGCGTTGGCGGCTAACCAGCCGGCGCGCCTGACGGCAGAGATTGAGGGTGACGATGGCGCACCGCCAACGTACATTACCTTCGAGCCGGCGGAGCATTGGCCGGGTGAGCCGCCGGCGTTGCGCCGGCCACTGTTTTTGCCGATTGTAGCCAGTGTGACGTTGGCGACGATGTTTGCGCGCAAGATTGCCGGCGTCGATGGTTTGGTGATCGAGGGCCCAACTGCCGGCGGGCACAATGCGCCGCCACGGGGCGAGTTGCAACTGAACGAACGTGGCGAGCCGATCTATGGGCCGCGCGATCTGGTTGACCCAGCCAAGATTGCTGCACTTGGCCTACCGTTTTGGCTGGCCGGCGGCACGGCTTCGCCGGAAGGGTTGGCGGCGGCACGGGCCGCCGGCGCAATGGGTATTCAGGTGGGCACGCTCTTTGCCTTCTGCACCGATTCGGGCTTGGCTGATCCGCTGCGCCGTTCAGTACTCGCAGCGGCTGCCCGTAATGCAGTTGATGTCTTCACCGATCCGCGCGCTTCGCCGACCGGCTATCCGTTCAAGGTGGTGCGTTGGGAGGCCGACCCGGCGCAAGGCGTGCCGCGCCAGCGGATCTGTGATCTTGGCTATTTGCGCACGATGTATCGCACACCGAAGGGAACCATCGGCTATCGTTGTGCCAGCGAACCAATTGCGACCTTCGTCAAGAAGGGCGGTGATCTGGCCGAGACCGAAGGCCGACGCTGTTTGTGCAATGCGCTGATGGCCAATATTGGGGTGGGGCAGGCGCGCACCGATATTGGCGTTGAGCCACCGCTGTTGACGAGTGGCGATGATCTGGTGCGGCTGCGCACGATCTTCGATTTGACGCAGGGCTATTCGGCGGCTGATGTGATCGCCTACTTGCTGGGCGAGCGTTCGGCAATGGTCGTGCTGCCGGAGGCGCAACCGGCAGAGACCGTGGCACAGTAGAGTGAACACGGCAACGCCGGATGTTTTCTACCGCGCCCACGACAAGCCCGCATCGGCGTTGATGGTGAAATTGGTTGAAATGCGGCGTGGTGAGTCAATCTGCAATCCTTTATCAGTAATCGTCACGCCGGCCAGATAGAGGTCAAACCCGCGCCCCCCCGGTGGAATGGCGAGAAAGGCAAGCATCGCGCCGTCGGGTGAAAAGACCGGTGCGCGGGCAGTACCGAGGTCGGTCAAGCGCACCGCCGATCCACCAGTAACCGACATGGCGTAGAGATCACTTCCCCCGTTAATGCCGACGGCGAACACCAGCCAGCGCCCGTCGGGGCTCAAGGCCGGATCGTATGCTGGAACCGGCGCTCCCGGTAAGGGGGCAGCTTGGCCGCCGGCAATCTGGTACAGTTGTTGTTGCCCGTCACTGCCTAGTGGGGTACGCACCGCGATCAGATCGCCCGATGGCAACACGGCAATGCGGCCCAGATGGGCATTTGCGTCGGCGAAGATAGGTTGGCGCTGGCCGGTTAGGTCATAACGAAAGATAGCCAGCGGCGCATCGGCTGGCGGATCACCCACCGGCGGCGCGCCTTGGGCCGCGGCGAGCAACCCGCTGCCATCGGGCAACCACGTTGGGTATAGCGCCCACATCGCGGCGTAGACCCGCTCGAGGCTGCCGGGGGGCGCAGCCGGGTCGTTGCGGGTGAGTTGGGCAATGGGAACACCCGCACGATCAGCAACGAGCACATCACTGGCGCCGGCTCGCGGCACAACGTAGGCGATCCGTTCGCCAGCATGATCAAACACGGCGTGGGTTGCCGGCGGTGCAATGACTTGGCGGGCCGTGCGTCCTTCCCACAACCAGATACCGCCGCTGTGGCTAAACAAGAGCCTTCCGGGCAGTTCGTCGCCGCGCAGGGTCGCCGGTGCGGTCGGCGATACTGGCGCGGCTGGTGTGGCGCAGGCGGTAACGAGGAGCAGAAGCAGGATCAGGAAGCGATTCATAAATAGTCGACAAATAACCTTTTACTCTTCTACGCGGCGGCGGCGCAGCCACGCCAGCAGGCGTTGCGGCCACCGGCGCGCGCTTGGCGGCGGCTGCTGGATCAGGTCGTCGGGCAGATCGGGCGGTAAGAGCGCACGCAAGGCCGCTGGCGCCACTGAAAAGCGCATAGGTGTCGTCCCAATGGGATCGCCGTCGACCTGTACCGGCAAGGGTGGGCGTGTGATGACCTCGATCGTATGCACGCGGTAGTAGGAAATGTCGGGATTGAGGCTGAAGCGACGGCGTAAGATCGCGATCAGATGGCCGATCGCATTAATTCCGTTATCACCCTTAATCACGCACACATCGAGCAAGCCGTCATCAATGCTGGCGCGGTGGGTAATCTTGACCAAGCCGCCGTACAGTTGCGAATTACCGACCACAATCATCAACACCCGCGCCTTGATCGGGCGACCGTCAAGCAAGATGCGGGCGCGAGTGCCGCGAATCCGCATCACCTCTTTGATGCCGTGCACCACGTATGCCAAAGCGCCAAACCGACGCTTTTCGTCGGGGCGGACATTCGCCGTAATTGCGGCGTCAAACCCAATCCCGGCCATCAACAGAAAGTAGCGATCGCCGGCGCGGCCCAAATCAATCGTGCGCGGCGACCATGCCAGCATCGTTTGTGCAGCGGCGCGAGGTTGAAGGGGTAAACCCAATTCGCGCGCCCAAACATTCATGGTGCCCAGCGGCAACGTGGCTAACATCGTCTGGCTACCGACAAGGCCATTTACAACCTCATTGATTGTACCATCGCCGCCGGCGGCCACCACTAACTCGTAGCCATTGGCAGCGGCTTGCCGGGCAAGGCAGCGGCCATCACCGGGGCCATTGGTCGGCTGCAGATCAACCACCCATCCCTGTTCTCGCCAGACCTGAGCGGCCGCCTCAAGTTCGGCTTCTAACTGTCCGGCATGGCCAGCAGTTGGGTTAAAGACAATCAATGTGCGCATGCAAGTTGGCTCTCTGTATATCAGGCTATGGTCAGTATAGCAGAATCTATGCGCAGCGTATTGCCAGCCGGCAACGCATGGTACAATAGGCGGGCGAAGGAGGAGGATGTCGATGAGTCAGTTGCAGCTAGAACCAATCTCGCCAGCGCCTGAGGAACCGGCCCCGCTGATGATAGCCGGGCTGCGCAGCACCGATGATGATGAGCGTGAATGCCCAGTCTGTCAGGCGCAGATGCGCCTCTGGGCCGGATTTTATCGCTGCCAGCACTGTGGCTTTAAGGAGAGCTGCTGTTTCTGAATTGACACGCCGCCGTCTTTCCAGTACCATAACCGCTACGCAGGCGGCGATCAACGACCGGGCAGACGCATGAACCAGTATGTAGCGCAATTTCTCGCTTATCTAGCCGATGAACGCAAAATGTCGGCCAATACAACCGCAGCGTATCGTACCGATCTCGATCAGTTGTGCAGCTTCTTGCAGGATCGCGGTATCGAACGCTGGGCCGATGTTGACGCCGAGGTGATGATGGCCTTTGTGCTCAACCTCAAAGAGAAAAAGTACGCCAACTCGACGGTTGCGCGCCGGCTGGCGGCAGTAAAGTCGTTTTTCGCCTTTTTGCGCGAACGAAACGTCATCAGCCACGATCCAGCCGAACAACTCGACGCGCCGCGCGTCGATCGCTTTCCGCCGCGGGCAATCTCCCAGCATCAGGTTGATGAACTGCTGGAGTTGCCGCTGCAAAATGGCACACCCGAAGGGTTGCGCGATAGAGCGATGCTTGAGGTGTTGTACGCAACGGGGATGCGGGTAAGTGAGTTGGTCGCGCTAAATGTAGATGATGTCGCCTTTGATGCTAAAACCGTGCGCTGCTTGGGCCGGCAAGGCCGCGAACGAACGGTTCCATTGAGCGATCCGGCAGTGACGGCGCTGGAAGAGTATCTCGATATCGCGCGTCCTCAGTTGGCCCGCCAGACGAGCGGTAATGATGAAGCGCTCTTCCTCAATCATCGCGGTAAGCGGTTGACCCGTCAAGGCTTTTGGCTCATTCTCAAGAGTTATGCCGAACAGGTGGGCATGCATGATTTGACGCCGCATATGTTGCGCCATTCCTTTGCTGCCCACCAGTTGCGCAGCGGGGTTGATTTGCGTGAGTTGCAGGAACGGTTGGGCCATGCCTCGATTGCGACTACGCAGATTTATACCCATCTGGCCGAAGAGACGCCGCCGTCGAATGCGGCCAATAACGGCCATGCTCCTCATACGTAGCGCCGCACGGCAGGGCAGTGTTCTTGCGGCTAGGCCGAGATGGCTCGCGTGAAGTGTTTGCGCGCCCTTCCGGCCTGTGCTATACTCGTTTGGTGGTGGCGATGAACCGGAGGAGGAAGACTCTAGTCTTGACAATTGTGTGCGATAGTGTATACCAGTCTCATGGAAAGCACCATGAGCACTGGTAAGGCGGCGAAGCTGCTCGGCGTGTCTGTCAAGACATTGCAGCGTTGGGAACGCGAAAGGCGCTTGATACCGGTGGCACAAACGGACCGCAATCGCCGTCTGTACACCGAAACACAGTTGCGTGAGTTCATTGGGTTGCGGCAGGCGGTAGCCGAGCCAACACGGATAGTAGCTTCCTGCCGTGTATCACGTGCGGCGCAGAAACCGGACTTGGCAAATCAGCGTAGGGTGCTGGAAGAGTTTGTGGTAGCGAAGGGGTTGGCGAACGTCGAGTTCGTCGAGGAAGAAGGCGGTGGGCTGAACTTCAAGCGCAAAAAGTTTTTGGCGCTGATGGGCGAAATTGGTCGGCGGGAAATCAAGACCCTGATCCTTGCCCACCGTGACCGGCGTACTCGCTTCGGTTTCGAGTGGTTTGAGCACGACGCACCATCCCACGGATGCGAGGTGCTGGTGCTCAATCAAGAGCGTCTCTCGCCAGAACAGGAAGTGGTGCAAGACCTAATGACCATCGTGCATTGCTTTTCGTCCAAGCTTTACGGATTGCGGAACTACCGGAAAACCCTGAACGAAGCGCTGAAACAGGATACA
>NZ_CALLJH010000073.1:0-37768 GCF_938091255.1 uncultured Chloroflexus sp. | reverse complement strand
GAGGTCGTTGCAATAGGTACGAGTTTGCAACTGACCGCGAGTAATGACGTTATAGCGGATATAACGTGTCTCACCCGGCGCAAGGGTAATATCTGACCAGATCAAGGTTATGCGCTCAAGCGTCCCCACTGTCGTCGAGCTAATCGCTGGCTCAAATGGTGTACCATTATCAGGATTACCGCTGTCAATCGTTGCGCTATTGAGCACATACGAAAAATCGGCTTGATTGCCAGCCGGTAATAAATCGCGCACTTCAATGCCGGTCATTTGGCTAGAGCCGTTATTGCTCAGCGAGATAATGTACTGAAACGGTTGATTGTTACGGGCAATGTAGGTCGTACCGCTCCTATCAGCTTCTGAGTATTTAGCAACTTCCAAGCGGGGCACAACTTTGAAACCACCGATATCACCAAGGGAGCAATCTTGCGGAACACCAGTCGGCACGATCACATCACCTAAGGTCGTACCAGAACCTAGGCCATTCCCCACTGTCGAATAGCGTGCCGTCACTTCAAACGAAAAGCTCTGCTCAACCGGTGTATTAATATTGCCCGCCGGCATATTGATTTTCCAAATCAGGAAGCCGCCATTCCCTGAACTCGGCGGCTGAGTAGTGAAGGAGCCAACATTGCTGGCGCTGCCCGGTACGTAGCGCACATTTGGCTGTAACTCGATCTTAACCTGTAAGCCATTGAGCGGTTGTGGCCAGTAGTTGCGCACTTTAAACGTGAAGCTGCCCCGTTCACCAAAGATGACGGTTTGAGTAGGCCCAAACACCACCTCCACCGGTGGGCGCACATTGTATGTCACATCACCTGTTTGCGGCGCAAAGGTATAGCGTTCTGTGGTATTGAGCTTAAACGGCACTTCGTCGCTGGTGACATAGTACTCCGTCTTACGGTTGGTCATCCGATCACAGGGTAGCACGTCGAGCTTGCGGAAGGTAACAAAGATATCGACCGACTCGCCACGTGCAAGCTGCGCCAATGTCCATACCAACGCTGGCCGACCATTAATAGTGGTGACCGTCGGCGGAAAATTAGTACGGTCTGGCCCGCGTACACTACTAACAAACTCAGCGCCGATGGGAATAATGTCGGTAAGCTTGACATTTGTAGCCGTAATCGCATCTTCGCGATCGACATTAGCGAGGCGCAGACGATATTCGCCGGTTTGAGTTGGGAAAATACGCGGCGTGAGACCACTAGCGGTACGCTCCTTTTCGAGCCGGAAGAGTGGCCCTTCCACTAGCGCCGAAGTGTTGGCAGTGGCACGGGCCGTATTGTCACTCCCAACGAGGAACTCAGCCGAAGCGGAAGGCCGCCGCGGGTCTTTGCCAAACACGGGATAAACAAATTCGGGTACCCGCAGTGCAATCTGGAAACTACCGCTTGCACCGTTAGCGAGAGTACCATCGCCGATGGTGTAGGTAAAACCACCAACAGCAGTTGTCAAATTATAATCGGCTGAACCGCTCCGAGTAATAGGTGGGCCGCTTACCTTGAGTGGCCCACATGCATTCACCCCAGTATCGCGACAGTGCTGCTGGAATTTGTCAGGGTCCAGCGTCGTTTGTCGGCCAACACTCCAAAAATTCCACGTGATCTTGATCCGTGCATTACTAAGGGTTACGCCACTATTGTTACTGTATGTAACCGTGTAAATCAAATCCTGTCCGCTCCGTAAGCGAGCTGGCGAAGAAAGAATGCTCACACTCACCCCGCCCTGATTGAGGACGATAGGCGCCGGTTTTGCGGCTGGAACGTCCATTGCTGCATTGTCAAGCACTGACGGAGAGGGGGACGCAATAGATTCAGCCTGAGTTGCATATGCCCGATCAACATTGCTTAGCGGAGCTAACAGCAGTGAGCATATCACTAGAATGAACCACCATACGTTGTGTCTCAACATATCTAGCTCCTACACGAAAATGGGTATAACTGGTGCTGAAATTAGTTTCGTGCCAAGAGTCTACCATACACATGGTACCAATAGTGAACCAATAACAAAACCCTCTGATGGTACTAAATTTTGTCTTCTTACCCTAGCCCAAACCGGCAAACCGAACCTTACCAACATGCCTTGGCGTTCTTGTACCGCAATACGCTTGATACCGGCTAGCAGCAGGTGATGACGATAGCGGGGTTGCTGTTGCGTGCGCGACGGCGCAGTAACCGTGTTGGCCGCACCCATCCGGCAGGAGACCAATACTATAGCGACGTAGCCAGTTACAGATTGCCCTGCGCGAGGCACGAAGCCCTGTCTCGTTCAGGAGCGTAATGATCATACACCATCATTCCCGAATCGCCTCCCATAGTGACATAAGTAAAGGGCCATTGAAAACCGCCACGTTTGTCTCGATAGGTCTTTGGCTACCTCATCTTGCCGCGCCAACCTATGCTATGATATTTGACTTGTAAAGTATTGCTGCCGAGGGGACGATGATTGCGGTTCTGATTGAAGTGCTCTTGCCGATTGCGGTGGTGGCTGCGGCAGGGTTTGCCTTACGTCGGGCCTTGCCACTCGATCTGGTCACGCTCAACCGGTTGATGATTTACGGCCTAAGCCCAGCGTTGATCTTTGTCGCCTTGGTACGAGCCGACTTAAGCGGACCTGACGCGGGGCGCATGCTCTTTTTTTCGGTGGGAGTGCTGGCGCTGATGGCGCTGACGGTCTGGCTGTGCGCGTTGGTCTTGCGACTGAAGGGCAAAGAGGTGACGGCGCTGTTGTTGACCAGTATGTTTATGAATTCGGGTAACTATGGCTTGCCGGCGTCGCGCTTCGCCTTCGGCGAGTCTGGCTTTACGTTAGGGGTGTTTTACTTTATCATACAATCCATCATGGCGCAGACGCTAGGAGTCGGGGTGGCGGCTGCCGGCGCGGCTGGCGGCCGCAAACAGGCATGGCGGCAGGTGTTTGACCGCCTCACCCACATGCCGCAGATTTATGCGGTGGCTGGCGCGTTGGCATTGCGTGGGATCGGGTTTCATCCGGCGGAAGCCACCGGCATTGCCCGCAGCTTGTTTGAAGGGGTGGCACTGCTCAGCGAGGCGGCGCTACCGGTGATGCTGCTCATCCTCGGCGTGCAATTGGGGGCCGGCGCGCCGATTGTGCAGCCAACGATGGTCGCGTTTGCCACTGCGATCCGTCTGATCGTGTCGCCGATCCTCGCCTTTGGCTTAGCCCGTTTGCTCGGCATGGACGGCATTGCGCTAGGGGTGGGGGTGATGATGGCCGGGATGCCGACTGCAGTAAATACAACTATTCTAGCGATTGAGTTTGATACCCGCCCGCAGTTGGTGGTGAGTACGGTGGTGGTGTCGTCGTTTGCAAGTTTGGTGACGTTGAGTGTATTGTTGAGCTTGGTGCGATAAAAGATCACCGTAGGGGCGCAGTGCGCTACCATACCGGCTATTGATAAGGCACGAGAGGCAGAGCAGCGCGCTGCGCCCAGACGGTTTCTTGACGGGGCACGAGGGGCAGAGCAGCGCGCTGCCCGTATGACGTAATCTTATGCCGCTAACTGATTTGCTGCTGCGTAATGTGATTTTGACCGGGCAAGCCGGGCGGTATGCGATCGCTATCAGCGGCGAGCGCATCATTTGGGTTGGCCCTGACCGCGATGCGACCCAGTGGCAACGCGCAACAACGATTGTGATTGATGGCGACGGGATGTTGGCGCTACCCGGCTTGACCGACTGTCATTTCCACCTGCACAATGGGGCGCGCGCGTTAGGGGTGCTGCGCCTCGAAGATGTCCAGAGCGTCGCCGAGTTGCAGTCCCGGCTAGCAACTTACGCCGCCGCCCACCCGCATTTGCCGTGGCTAATCGGACGCGGTTGGCGCTATCGGTTGTTTGCTGATGGTCAGGTGCCTGACCGGCGCTTACTCGATGCAGTCGTTCCCGACCGACCGGTATTGTTGACCGCCTTTGACGGGCATACAGCGTGGGCGAATACGGTTGCCTTGCAGATTGCGGGCATCTTGGGCGGAGCGGAAACGGGCCATCCATTTAGCACCGTAGTGATGGGTGCAGACGGGCGGGCTAGCGGCGAGTTGCGCGAAGCACCAGCAATGGATCTGGTGCGGCGTTGCGTCCCGCCGCCGACCGAAGCTGAGCTGCGCGATTTGCTGCGTCGCGCGCTGCGCGAGCTGGCAGCGCTGGGATTAACCGGCGTCCACAATATGGACGGCGATGAAGCGCAACGTACCCGCTACCGCGAGCTGGCGGCTGCGGGTGAATTAACCTTGCGCATCCGCGTGCCCCTCTCGCTGTCACCGGGGACTGATCCAGATCGAATCGCAGCGTGGGCCGCCGATGCCCACCATCATCCGCATCCTTTCGTGCAGACCGATGCGGTTAAGCTGTTTGTCGACGGAGTGGTTGAAGCCAAAACGGCCCTGATGATCGAACCATATGCCGATGGCAGCGGCGAGCGCGGGGTTGCCAACTACGACCCGGCAGAATTCGTTGATCTCATCACGCGCGCCGACGCGGCCGGGTTACAGGTCTGTGTGCATGCCATTGGTGATGGCGGTGTGCGCCAGACCCTCGAAGCTTTTGCTACTGCCCAACGGGTTAATGGCCGACGCGACGCCCGTCATCGGATCGAACATGCCGAGATTGTCGATCCAACGGATATCCCCCGCTTTGCCACCCTTGGCGTGATTGCTTCAGTGCAGCCGTTGCATGTCGATTTCGGTATGGATCTAGCTAACCCGTGGTGGCGATTGGTAGGGCCACAACGCCACCGGTTTGGCTTTCCATGGCGTGATCTTCTTCGTGCTGGCACACAGATGGCACTCGGCAGCGATTGGCCGGTCGCCGATCCCGATCCACTCCGTGGGATACAGGTAGCCTGCACGCGGGGCAAGCTCGATCTCAGCCCGCTAGAGAGCGATTTTCCTGATCAGCGGCTGACGGTAGCTGAAGCATTAGCTGGCTATACCACATGGGCCGCCTACGCCGGCTTCCGCGAACACGAATTGGGCCGGCTAGCACCCGGTTATGTAGCCGACCTCGTCCTGCTAGACCGTGACATTACTTGCGGCCCACCTGACCAGATCGCGGCGGCGCAGGTGATGTTGACAATGGTGGGAGGGAAGGTAGTGTTTGAAAGGTGATATTACGTACTTGAATCAAATTTCAAATCAAAAAACTGACGAAACAATGATATGATAAGATTATACTCTCGATTAATTGAAAATAAAGCGAAAGCTATTGCTCTAATATTGGCTGTTTTGAGTATTATGCTCGGTGCTGTTTGGCAAACGCAAGCCATATCGTCTCAAGGCGCTACCATTGGCACGGCAAGTGATGGCAGTTACGTCAAACGATGTTACGCGCGTGAACGTTCTGCTACCCAGAACATAACCTTCCGTTGGACACCCGACCAAGGGGCATCACTGCAATTCTGGCCAATCCCACCGGAGAGACCAGCACTTCTGTATCTCAAAGTCGCGCGACCTGACCTTGCAACCTTGACCCTGAAGATATGCAACCAGCCGCCTTTACAGGTCGCTATTATTCCGGGCCAGCGGCTTTATCAGATGATGATCAAACCCGGTCAATGCGAGCTTGCTCTAAGCATATTTCCCCCCTTATATGCCCACAATGACCCGCGCTCGCTGGGCATATTACTCCTACAGACAAAACTACATATGATAGCGACAAACGTTAGCGATCTTTTCGCCACATTCTTTCTCGCGCCATTTCTCCCGCTCGCACTCGCCGGCATCTCTTGGACAGGTTTGACGAACAATAATGGTTATCAACTATTTTTGACACCAATTATTCTTTTAGGGGTCATCATTACAGGATCAATATATCCAGAGTGGCGGTTAGAGATAGCATGGTGGGTATCTAATATCAGTTTTGTGTTTCTACTCACCATCATCGTATATCGGAGCGGCAAACGGTGGCTATCTTCTTACGTTCACACTGATCGGATTATTGTCGGATGGTTAGCAGGAATTGGCATCATTACGATCGTGCTGACGTTTCTTCCATACATTTCAAGCGATGGAGTAGGCTACTATGCATATGCTCGCGCTATTATCTATCGCGGCGATCTTGGCATGGAAGAAACGTTCGCTGCACTTGCCCCCCAAATGCCAATCCGCTTCACCAGTCGCGGATTTGTCGATAATCCTTGGTCAGTTGGTCCATCATTATTTTGGATACTACCACTAGCTGGATATCGGTGGCTCTTCGGAGGTGACGGGCACGATATTGGCGCCATTGCAACCGCTACCTTAGTAAGCGCGCTCTTTGGGTTTGGCACCACCATCATCGCGTACTATTGCGCCCGGCGTTGGTTTAGCCCCATAGAAAGCGCCCTCGGCGCACTGACGGCCTTTTTTGGCAGCACGCTTTGGTTTTATAGTATGCGCGAAGGTGGGTTTGCTCACGCACTCAACGCATTTGCTTGCGCTTTTATGGTCTTAGCTTGGATCCGAGTGCAAGAACAACCGAGCTACAAGCGTTGGTTCACGCTCGGCGTCGCGGCTGGTCTAGTCGCAATCACATATTGGGCCACTGTTCTACTCCTCATCATTCCTGTGATCGGCACATGCTATTTGCTGTGGCAGACACGCCATACTCCTCACCAATGGCGACCCATGATGATCGGTATCTTCATTGCCGGTTTAACGGCTTTGATAGTATTTAGCCCCCAAATCATAATATGGCAGATTATTTACGGATCACCATTTATCAAGCCGGAGGCTACACCGAGCATTAATTGGCAGGAACTGCATATTCTTGAACTTTTCTTTGCTCGTTTCGGTCTCGTGCAATGGTCGCCAGCCGCTATGGCAGGCCTCATAGGATTAGTGTTGCTCGCGCGCCGCAGCCCGATACTAGGTATTTCGTTGCTCGGTAGCGCATTGTTGTACATTACGTTCAACGGTTGGTTGACCGATTGGCATGGCAGCGGTACGTTCGGCGCCCGCCGGCTGACCAGCTTAGCCGTGTGGTACGCAATTGGCCTTGCCGCTATCATTGATGCTTTGGCTAAGCGACGTTGGACGGGTTTGGCACTTTTTGGAGCACTTGCAAGCTGCGGATGGATGTTGATGTTGTTGATCCGGATCACTCTCGGCTATTTTCCTGAAGGGACAACAGCGTATGGACTTGAGCGCACGAGTATAACTGACTTGTTTTTGACGCGTTTCACTTTACCTACATTCGATATCTTCACCTTTTTCCAAACCGGTTTTATAGGAGATATCTTGTCTAGTAATTTAATCACTACATCATTATCTTTATTAGGTTATTTGTCATTTCTTGCCGGATGCATAACATGGCTACTTTGGAACTTAACTTCAAAAAAAGCATAAACACAACAACATTTTTACTAAAAGCAAGACACTGTTCGTATATCTTACATCAAATAGGTCAACACCTCTACCTCATCTCCGCTCTCAATCACCAGATTATCGGGCGGCAACCATTGAAATTCTCCACTGCGGCGCAGACTCAACGGCAACTGACCGGCAGCACGCAGATCAGCAACCGTCTTCCCACTTCGACGATCGGTGACCACTTGGCGGCGTACAACTAGCAATTGATCACCAATGTCAAACGCCGATTCAACATCCGGCAACAGCGCCGCCGCCACCAGACTGGGCGCGGCTAGCGCCGAGGTGCTAAAGGCGGTGCGAATGCCGAACAGATCGGCCAGCCGGTCAGCCAGCACATCGCTAAAGACGCGCAGTACCAAATGCACATCAGGGTACATACTGCGCACCGCTAGCCCGATCTGCAAATTAAGCAGATCATCGCTATAGAGCGCGGCCAATGCCGTCGCCTGCTCAATACCTGCCTCACGCAACAATTCTGGATCACGCGCATCGCCGCGCAGTACCTGCACCCCTTGCCCGGTCAGCGCCTCGATATAGCGTTGCGGTGTCTCAACCGTGCAGATGACGGTCAGCGGCGGACGTGGCTCGCGCCGATTGAGCAGGCGCACCACTTGCGTACCAACTTTCCCCAAGCCACACACGATCAGCCGATCAACGTTCGGCTTTGGGCGTGGATGATTAGCTAGCTGGACAGCCTCAAGTGCGGGAAGCGGGCCAACCAGCGCGATCTCTTCACTGGGCAAAATAGGCAGATTGGCATTTGGTCCGGGCAAGCGACGCACTCCGAAACGAGCTTCCAGATCGGCCACCGGCCCAATTAACGGGCTATCATTACTGACGGTGAGATAAGCCACTCCGAGCAAACCGGCTGGTAGATCGAGCACGTAGCGCACATTCGAGCTGAGCAAAGCGGCAGCAAATGTTGGCGCAGCCAAGGCCGCCGGGCTAAACGCCGAATTGCGACCAAAGGTACGTTCGATACGAGCATCGAGGGCACGGCTAAAGATGCGCTGCACCGTTGGCAATTCAGGCCGAATGCGGCGCGCTGCTAGCGCAATCTCGAGATTCTTCAGATCATCGTCGATGGTGGCAATCAGCCCCTGCGCCCGCTTCAGCCCGGCCCGCACTAGCACAGCCGGATCACGAGCATCGCCGCGTACTACCGGTACTCCCAAACTACTAAGGATAGGAATAAATTCACAGTACGGATTCATTTCAACGGCCACAACCTCACGGCGGCAATCGAGCAACTGGAGCACTGCACGATAGCCAACCCGTCCAAGACCACAGACAATCATGTGACCGCGATAGGTAATGGCCAACGATTCTTGCCAACGTTCGGGGCGGGCGCGTTTGTCAACTAACAAACGGCCCACGTCAACTGCGCTTTGTAATAGAAAGAAGAGACCAAGCAGCGGGGTCAGAAAGAAGAGTATACGCCCAGTCAATTCATCAGGCAGATCGAGATCGGTTTGAAACACCAGTAACTTGAGCGTCTCGAAGAGCGCAAACGCGGTATCAGGCGGAACATCAAGCCGTTCCGGCAGATAAAACCATCGCATGTAGATGGTACAACTCGCCAACACTAACATGAGAGCGGTAATCGGGAACCATGCCTCACGCACAATACGTAGGTCATCGATAATGTTGGCAATGATCAATCGCCAGAGGGCAAACCGGCGGCGGCGTAGGCGGGTGAGACGGATGTCTTGGGCCATAGCAATGGTTGTCTCTATTCAAACACGAAGGCGCAACGGTGCTAGCGACACCCTTTGCACCGTTGCATTGCACATCACCAATTACGCCTCGCCGCGACTGACCGCAATCATCCGGTTGAGCCGTTCGAGCGCCCGTCCGCTATCGATACTGGCCCGCGCCATTTTGACGCCGGTGACCAGATCGGGCGCGAGGTCGCCGGCAACTAACGCTGCTGCGGCATTGAACAACACCACATCGCGACGTGGCCCCTGCTCTTCTCCGCTCAGAATCGCCCGCACAATCGCCACGTTATAGGCGACATCGCCGCCGCGCAACGCTTCGCGCGGCGCGCGCGCCAACCCGATATCTTCCGGTGCGACCATCATCTGGCGTGGCGACTGCCCGGCCCGCACCTCGAAGATCAGGTTGGGGCCGGAAAGGGTTAACTCATCAACACCGCCATCGCCATGCACGACCAGCGCGTGAACGGTTTCGAGCCGGCTGAGGGCGTTAGCCAGCTTTTCGGCCAGCGCTGCACTCGCCACCCCTAACACTTGATAGCGGGCGCGGGCTGGGTTGGTCAACGGGCCGAGAATGTTAAACACGGTGCGAATACCGATCTCGCGCCGCACTGGCCCGGCAAACCGCATCGCCGGATGGAACTTGGGGGCAAACATAAAGCCGATACCGGCATCACGTAAGCAGCGCGCCACTCCCTCGGCGTCTAGCTCGATCTGTACGCCAAGCCCTTCTAGCACATCGGCACTACCGCACACACTCGACATCGCGCGATTACCGTGCTTGGCCACTGTTAGGCCAGCGCCAGCCGCCACAAACGCTGCTGTCGTGCTGATATTAAACGTATGCGCACCATCGCCGCCGGTACCACAGGTATCGATCACCGGCCCATCGAAATAGACGTGAGTCGCCTTTTCGCGCATGACGGCTGCCATGCCGGCAATCTCGGCATCGGTCTCGCCCTTGATATGCAACGCGGTCAGGAAAGCGCCAATCTGGGCCGGCGTCGCCGTCCCGCTCATAATCTCTTCCATCACGCTGGCCGCTTCGGCCTGCGTCAGATCGCGCCGCGCGACCACCGCGGCAATCGCCTCGCGAATGTTCATTGCATACTCCTCAGAGCCGCAGGAGACGCACTGCTGGGCGTCTGTACAGGTTGCGATTGTATTGTAACGAGGCAGCGCGTTACGGTCAATGGCAAAGGGCCGCACGCTGGTGCGGCCCTGCCTCATCCTACGCGATTGTTAACATTCGCTATAGCCGCACGAATGGCACTTGCGGCAACCTTCTTCGTTCAGCATCGACGCATTCTGGCACTCAGGGCAAATCTCACCCGACTCCAGCGCAGTATGCATTGGGTCTTTCAGCAACTGCATCACCGGCGTCATCGGTATCGGTGGTTGCTTTTTCGGCGTAGGCACATCGACAACACCGTTGCTATAGTCACTGGCAAACGTGTATTCGCTGCTGTCATTCCCATTGCCATTCCCATTGCCATTCCCGTTACCCTTCACGTAGTGATCAAGCAGCACCTTACCGATCGCATCGGGCACCGAGCGCACCCGATCCGGGCCAAAGCCCGCCGAACGCGAACCGCCGATCCCGCGTAGTTGCTCAGCGATCAACTTGACCGGCACGCCACAACGCAGCGCCAACGAGATCAGCCGCCCGATCGCTTCAGTAAAGGCAGTGACATCGCTCCCGGCCCGGCCAATGATAGCAAAGACCTCGAACGGCTTACCCTCCAGCTCGGTGACGAACAGGCGCAGCTTGCCGAGCGGCGTCACCACCGGGAAGGAGTGGCTAGGCAGACCCTCAGCAGGCACCGGGCGCGGGGTGAGTTCCACCGGCGCTGGAGCAGCGACTGGCTGCTCAGCCGGCTTGTGCTCGCTCTTACCGGTCGAACCGGTTGACAACACCTGATTTTCACGCGAGCCGTCGCGGTAGACGGTAATGCCCTTGCAACCGAGGCGGAAGGCCAACTCGTAGGCTTCACGCACCTGATCGGGCGTCGCTTCGTGCGGGAAATTGATCGTTTTGGAAATTGCGCTATCGGTATACTCTTGAAACGCTGCCTGCATACGCACGTGCCACTCAGGCGCAATGTCGTGCGCGGTTACCCAGACCCGCTGTACCTCGGCAGGTACTTCAGGATGGTGGATGTGACCGGTATCAGCGATCCGCTCCATCAGCTCGGCGCTGTACCACCCCTCACGCTTGGCCTGTGCAACAAAGTCTTGGTTGATGTCAAGCATACGGGTATCAGCTTGATAACGCCAGAAGGCAATGGCAAACAGCGGCTCGATCCCCGACGAACAGCCAGCGATAATGCTGATCGTACCGGTAGGAGCAACAGTAGTCACGTTGCAGTTACGCAACAGCCGCTGCGGACGAATGCGCGACCCGTCAGGTCGGCGGGCACAGGTATCGTCCGGCCCCCAGATGCTGAACTCCCATTCGGGGAAGGGGCCGCGCTCGCGAGCCAACTGCTCGGAAGCGACTTTACTCTCTTCGTCGAGGAAGTGCATCACCTTTCGCGCCAGCTCAATCGCCTCATGCGAATTGTAGGGAACACCTAACTTCACCAACATATCTGCCCAACCCATCACCCCTAACCCAATCCGACGGATGCGCTGGCTCAGTTGGGTAATTTGCTCGAGCGGATAATGGTTCGCGTCGATCACATTGTCGAGGAAGCGGGTGCTCTCATGCACCACTTCGCGTAGGTGTTCCCAATCGATCTGCTTGTCGGGAGTGACGAACTTGCCCAGATTGACCGAGCCGAGGTTGCAGACATCGTAGGCCAGCAATGGCTGCTCGCCGCACGGATTGGTCGCCTCATACTCACCGAGATGGGGCACCGGATTATACTCATTGGCACGGTCGATGAAGAACAGGCCGGGTTCGCCGGTGGCGTGGGCCGACTCCACGATCAGGTCAAAGACCATCCGCGCACGGAGACGCATCGGCTGGCCGGGCTGCACCAAAACCTCACCGGTCAGCGGATGCTTCAGTCCTTCACGGGAGGCAATATGCACTTGGCCGGTGCGCGGATTGATCAGATCATACTCCTCATCGCGATCGACCGCGCGCATAAAGGCATCGGTAACTGCAACTGAGATGTTAAAATTGGTAATCTTGGTCGTATCACGCTTACAGGTGATAAACTCCAGAATATCAGGATGGTCGCAGCGCAAAATACCCATGTTCGCACCGCGGCGGGTACCACCCTGCTTAATCGCCTCGGTCGAATGGTTATAGACATCCATAAAACTGACCGGGCCGCTCGCCACCCCCATTGTACTGCGCACAACATCATTGCGTGGACGCAGACGCGAAAAGCTAAAGCCGGTACCGCCACCGCTTTGATGGATCAGCGCCTGATGCTTGAGCGTCTCGTAGATGCTGGTCAGATTATCCTCGATTGGCAATACAAAACAGGCGCTCAACTGACCGAGCGGCCGTCCGGCATTCATCAGTGTTGGGCTGTTTGGCTCGAAATAGCCCTGCGCCATGAGGTGATAAAAGCGCTCGGCCCGCTCTTCGACCTGCTCGGACGAAGCGCCATAACGCGCATCGACGGCGGCAATCGTCTCGGCCACCCGCCAAAACATCGTCTCTGGCGTCTCGATCACATCACCGTGCTCATTTTTCAGCAGGTAGCGCTTCTTCAACACCGTGCGGGCGATGTCGGTCAGGTTAGCAGGGACAAGCTCTCGTTTCGTCATTGCTAGAATACTCCTCTGTTGGACAAACCATCGGCACGCGGAGAAACCGGGATAGGACACCCAAAAGTGTAAAGAGTTATTTTAACTTCCATCACGACGCGGAAAGACCGTACTAGAAGCAAATACTACATCTAGTGTGTACGATGAGTGGTAGGGTGCATATCTTGGTATTCGCGCACGCGCCGCTAGTGTAGCACAGAGATCAGTGTTGTGTCAAGCAGAAAGAAGGTTGTAAAATTATTTACAACTTGACCGTAATTTGCAGAAGGTACGAAAGGGAACGGCACGCCCGGTGATTGCGCGAGGGCGAGGCGCCCTACAGAACCCTCGGCCCGACAGGCCCACCCGGCCCGACGGGCCCTCACCCCTAGCCCGACAGGCCCCCCACCCCTAGCCCCTCCCCCACAGGGGGGGGAGGGGGATGGGTAATCGTAGCCGACGGAACGGCCCCTACACCACCCTCCCCCACAGGGGGGAGGGGGATGGTCACCTGTAGGGCGGAATGAATTCCGCCTCTCTCAATCCGCTGAGAGGGGTGGGGGATCCTCACCCTCGGCCCGACAGGCCCCCCACCCTCGGCCCGACAGGCCCCTCACCCCTAGCCCCTCCCCCACGAGGGGGGGAGGGGTGTTCTTGCTCCCCGCGGGGGAGAGGGGGGAGGGGGAATGGCGTTCTTATTCAGTCGTTGCGCGGGGGCAGATCCCTGAAGCAATCTCCTATGCGAAGGGACAGAGAGTGTATTGTCCTCTCGATTGCAGGGTAGCAGAGCGGCGTACACGCAAGAAGCATCCATAGCTTATTGACAAATTGCCAATTGACGATCTTTACTACATGCTCTTATGATACCCATAAGCGGCAATGTTCCACACGGTTTTGGGTGGCAACGACTGCACCAAAAGAAGTAGTATGTCTGACAAAACCATCAAGCTTTGGGGCTATTTTGTCATATTGTGTCTGCTAACAATCACACCGACACTCGCGTTTGATCCTACCCTTCAAACCCATGAACTGTTGCTCGATGAAGCACTGACCGTCTACTATGGCAATCTGGCCCGTCGCAACGCTGGTCAACCACCGTTACGTTGGAATCGCCAACTGACCTACGCCTCACGCTGGTTCGCGTGGGATTCGGTCGAAAACCGAGCGACGCCCTATTGTGGGCACCAAGATACTAACGGCCAATGGCCTAGCGATCGTGCGCCACGGTTCGGTTATATTGGGAGTAGCGGTGCTGAAAATGCGTATTGCGGCTACATGCGGCCGCAAGATGCGATCAACGGTTGGCTCAATAGTCCGGGCCATCGCGCGAACTTACTGGCTGCCGGTCATCGTGAGATTGGGCTTGGCTACTACCGTCGGGCTGGCGACGGGCGTGGGTATATCGCACAAATGTTTGGCAATGATGCGGCGTATGCCCCAGTGATCATCGAGCACGAGGCGGTTAACACGCTGAACCCGAGTGTGGCGCTCTATATTCACCAAACCGATGCTCCCGTTGGCTTTTTCGGACGCCGGCCAGCCAGCGAGATGATGGTCGCCGATAATCCTTGTTTTCTCGGCGCCTCGTGGCAACCGTTTGCGCACGAAACCCGCTTCCAATTGCCGCCCGGCGAAGGCTGGCGCACAGTTTATGTCAAAACACGCGACATCTATGGCGCAACAGCGGTTGTCAGCGATACTATCTACCTCGGCGCGAACCTGCCAGTTGCCGAGATAGCGACGACGCTCAGTGACCGCCAGCCGAGCGTTACCCTCTATGGTCTTTACCATCCTACCCTGCCGCACGTGCAATTGAGTCTGGGATGGCTCGTTGATGAGACCTATGGAACGTTCCAACTGCTCTGGGGTATAGGCGAACGAGTCGCCGATCCGGCAGCGTGGGGCGGCGGTGCGTTTCGCTTAGGATTGACCAGTGGTGAGACCTCAGCGTGGGTGTATGATTACAATCCAGTGGTGTTTAAGGATCGGCCACTGGTAGCCTACGTGCGCCTGAAGGTTGCCAACAACAGCTCGACCTCTGAGGTAGCTCGATTCAGCATCAAAGGCGGCGGGGTTGAATACGGCCCGTTACGCCTGCGCGGAATCGATTTCGCCACTGCTGGTCAGTATCAAGAATTCGCCCTCCCGTTCACCTATCACGGCAACGATCCATTCCTCATCTTCCAATTCTGGCGCAGTGGTAACACCGACGTGTTCGTTGACGCTGTGACCATCTTTACGGCACCGCAGCCAATTGCCAATCCACTTACACTCGCCGTTCCCGACGGCAATTATCGCGGCCAAGGGGTTTGGGTACGTTACACCGATGGAACAACCTTTACCCCATTCAGCGAAGGATCAACTATCCCGATTCAGCCGGCCACGGTGAGCGTTTTCGCCCAATACGCCGCCGATCCACCTGCTCCGCTCACGGTCAGCTCACCGTGCGTTCGCGCCGATTGGCAGGTGGTACAGAGCGAACCGTGGTTGAGTGGCAGCGCTGAAGATGGTACAATGAGATTACGTATCAACCATACTGGCCTTCCTATTGGTGTCTACGAAGGAGCTATCACCTTCGCTGCTGCCGGTATCACTCCCGGCTTGACCGTTACGGTGCGCTTACAGGTGGTTGAACAACTCTTCACGGTTTATACGCCACTGCTCCAACGGTGAGATATGTTACGACTTTACCTCCTCTTGCTTGCCCTCCTGAGCGCATGTGCCGTTGCCAACACACCGTCCGTCACGTCGTCCACCAAAATCGAGCCGCCCACGGTGCTGAGTGATTTCAGTTTGCCGGCCAGCACCGGCGGCGAGTTGCGCCTCAGCGATTTACGCGGCCAGCCAGTGCTGCTCTATTTTGGCTATACCCGCTGCCCCGATTACTGCCCGATCACGCTGGCCGAATTCCGCCGCGCCCGCGATGAGCTAGGTCCCACCGGTGAACGAGTTCATTTTGTGCTGATCAGCGTCGATCCCACCAACGACACTCCCGACGTGCTGGCCGCTTACCTGCGCGGTTTCGGTGATGGCTTTATCGGCTTACAGGGTAACGATGCCACTCTACGCCGAATCAGCAAAGAATACGGCTTGACTTACCAGCACGGTGGTGGTCACCACCATCACGGCAGCGACGGCGTCAACCACAGCACAGCAAGCTACCTGATCGATCAAAATGGGCGGCTACGGTTCGTTTATCAATATGGAACTGCCGCCAGCGTGTATGTCCAAGACATCCGCACCCTCTTGAGCGAACAACCATGAACACTCGTTACACGCGCCGATCGGTGCTGGCATTGGGCTTGATCTTCTTGAGCAGTCATCTGACTCGTGCCCAAGAACCAGAAATAAGCACGGTGTATCTGCCATTTATTGCCCACTCGCCACTGCTAGGCACGCTGCTTGGCCCACCGACCGGGACGACTGAAGCGGCGATTGCGTGGCTAGCACCACGTAGCACTGCTTATACCCCCTACGATGTCGAAGTGATTGTGCGCGGGTATGCCGAAACCGGCAACGCAGCCGGGATCGACTGGTTCCTCGCTATCGCTCAATGCGCTCACGAGACCGGCCACTTGACATCGTGGTGGTGTCAACGTCCGCGCCGCAACCCGGCCGGGATTGGCGTCACCGGTGAAACCCGCCCCGGCACACCGGATCAACCGCCCGGCCCTGACTGGGCTTGGGATGAAGCCAACCAAGTGTGGCGAGCCGGTCTTAGTTTTGCTTCATGGGTCGGGGAGTCAATCCCGGCCCACCTTGGTCGGTTGTTGGCCTACGCTTTGCCGGTTGGCGCCGGTACGCCCTACCAACAGCAGTTGATCGACTACGCACTTTCGCGCCGGCCACTGCCCGATCATCTGCGTGGCGTGGCGACGACCATCACCGACCTCAATGGCCGCTGGGCATGGCCGGGTACCGAATATGGTCAGCGCATTCTCGCCTTGGCCGAGCGGATGCGCAACGGTGGTTAGCGGATGGCAACCGTCGTTAATCCGATGCAATGATCGTTCTATTGCATCAGGAAGCGTAGAGTCTACTCTCATCGGTGGCTGAACGTATCCTTGACGAAGGTCGGTTGCGGGTCGTATAATAAGTCTGTGTTAAGAACGGCACAACTCCAGTTAAGGAGGCCGGCTATGAAAACATGCGTTACAACACAGGTGAGGTGTGAATAGGGCGGTACAGGCCGATGCCTGTAGCCGCCCTTGATGTTTTCCGGGCAGAGACGAAGGAGGTCTCCCTATGCACTCGGACATGATCGGCAAAATCGAGAAAGCCCGGCGCTATGCCGCCGAACCGGAGCGAATCAAAATCAGTGATCTGCGGGCAACGTTTCATGGCGGCAACAGCGATCATGTGATTTCACTGCACGATGGTCAGTGGGCGTGTGATTGTTCATTCTTCAAGATGTGGGGTACCTGCGCTCACATTATGGCAATGCAGCGGATTCTCCATCCAATGCTAACCGAAGAGGCCCGGTTCGCCGATCTCGCAGTTCCGCAACCAGACCTAAGCTCTTAAAGCACGATGAGACATTAACGCCAAAGCACGGCGTGGCGATACTGACAGCGGGGCGACAATCGCCCCGCTGTCGACTGTTTACGGTATGCTAAACTACGAAGTAGGTATGGTTATCGTATATGATAACTCACAACCGTGTAATCGTTGCGCAGCTTGCGCTTGTGCGTAAAAGATTATGCCCCCGTTAATCATCGCTCATCGTGGTGCGTCGGCTGACGCGCCGGAAAATACGTTGGCAGCGTTTGAATTGGCGTATCGCCAGCAGGCTGACATGATCGAACTCGATCTGCAACCAACGGCCGATGGCGAGATTGTGGTTTTTCACGACGATAACACCTCGCGTTGGAATGGTCGTGCCGATCCGGTAGCCCGCCTCACGCTGGCCGAGTTGCGCCGGCTCGATATTCGCGGCGAGCGGGTGCCAACGCTGGCCGAGACGCTCGATTGGGCCCGAAGCGCGGGTATATCGCTCAACCTCGAATTGAAAAAGCCCGGTATGGCGGCGCGCTGTGTGCAGTTGCTCCGTGAATTTAGCATGGTTGATCAGGTGATCGTTTCGTCATTTTTTCCGCAGGCCCTGCGCGAATTGCGCGCGGTTGATCCGGCTATTGCCCGTGGCTATCTGATGGGGATTCGTACCTACCGACCCGACGTGCGCCTGCGCGAATTTTGGCCGTTTGGCGCGTTGCGACAAATTGGCGCGACCGCTTGGCATCCTTACCACGGCTTGCCCGGTCTCGATTGGGTGTTGCCAAAGGTGCGCCGAGCCGGGTATCAGGTCAATGTCTGGACAGTGGACAATCCGGATCGGCTACGCGCGTTGGCTGCATTAGGGGCCAGCGGCTTGATTACCAATACCCCGGCGGCGGCGCGGGCTGCGTTGGCGGGAGTGTTGCCGCAACGCTAAGCCGAAGATGATGGCCATACGCGCCAACACCCTATCTAACCCTCGTTGCAGCTGCGCCTTGGTGTTACCACAAAGGATGAGACCGTGAAACAGCGGATCTGGCTGGTTGCGCGGGGGTTCATACCGTTGCTGGCAGTGCTAGCGGCGCTGATCGGCGTACCGGCGCTGCTGGCATGGCTGATCGGCGGCGGCCCGTTCGGCTGGCTACATCTCCTGATCGGGGTTGGGGTTGCCGCCGGTTTGATCATCATTGGCGGCTTAATACTGGGGTGGGCATTAGGTAAGCGCCTCAAAGGGGATTAGGCCCGTCAAGGTGGCGTTCAAACGCGATCAGATGCGGCACCACCGCGCGGCGCAGCTCGACGTATTGGTTGGAAAGCCATTGGCCGATCCCGCGCACATGCGGTATGGGCGCTTTCCGTAGCCAGCGCAGCGTAAAGCGCGCAAGCAAATGCAATCGACGCAGGAGGCGATCACGTCGCCCTAATAGGATGATTGCAATGAAAAAACCGGGCCAGCCGGGGATAATGGGGAAGAGTGAACCAATCAGACCCAGCACGAGGAAGAGTAATCCAAGCACTCGGCGAACAGTGGGGTTAAGGCGGAGAAACCGGATCATTGCGCGCATTCGATCTCCTAATTAAACAATCTATGCTATACGGTTGCCTCTGGTTAGAAGTCGCTATCATTATTGTACTAAAGAATGCATACCGAGTTATAACATAATAAGTTGACATCCTTCTGAATTTTTGCTGATATACTGTCATCTGAGATAGAGGAAAAATCCACCTTCTGCGGAGGTGAAGAGCGATGAGCGAGCAGTCGTGGTGGCAACGATTGGTGTCGGTGATCGAACGCGAGTACGAACGGCGCATTAGACGGGCCAGTTTGCTGGGTGAGTTCAAGCCGGCTGGCGATGACCATCACCATGGTCATGCCGCCGAGCCGGCTCATACCGAACACGTTGAGGAAGACGAGGCGGTGATCGTTAATGTGCCGCGCGGTACCCGGATCGACCGCCCGTAATCGTGGTAGCGGCATAGCGACGCTATGCCGCTACAAATTCCCCCGCTTGGCCTGTTCACGCTCGATCGCCTCGAACAAGGCCTTGAAATTCCCCTTGCCAAACCCACGACTCCCTTTGCGCTGAATGATCTCGATAAAGAGTGTAGGCCGGTCTTGCAATGGCTGACTGAAGATTTGCAGCAAATACCCCTCTTCATCCCGATCAACTAGAATCCCGCGCGCTTGCAACTCCTGCCGGCTCTCGTCGATCGTGCCGACCCGCTGCTCAAGGTCATCGTAGTAGGCATCCGGCACCTGAATGAATGGAATACCAGCAGCACGCAGGGCATCAACGGTAGCGCAAATGTCGCCGGTAGCGAGCGCGATATGCTGTACGCCGGGGCCACCGTAATACTCCAGAAACTCCTCGATCTGGCTCTTGCGCCGGCCTTCGGCTGGCTCGTTGATCGGGAACTTGATCCGGCCAGTGCCGTTCTGCATCACCTTCGACATCAAGGCGCTATACTCGGTGCTGATATCGTGATCGTCGAAGTGAACTAACTGGTTAAAGCCGAGAACATCACGGTAGTACTTGACCCAGCGGTTCATTGCCCCTAGCTCAACATTGCCGACAATATGATCAATCGCGGCAATACCGGTTTCTGGAATGGGAACGTGCTCTGTGATCGGCTGGAAGCCGGGCATAAACACTCCACGGTACTCTTCCCGCTCAATGAAGGAATGCACCGTATCGCCATAGGTAGCAATGGTTGCCTTCACCACCCGGCCATATTCGTCAACGCATTCGGTGGGTGGCTGCACTGGAATACCGCCGCGGGCGATCGCAGTTTCGTAGGCGGCGGCGGCATCGCGCACCCGTAGGGCAATGTCTTTGACACCGTCACCGTGATGAGCAATGTGGCGAGCGATGGGATGATCGGGAAGCAGCGGTGCAGTCAACACAAAACGCACATTGCGCCGTGCGAGCACATAGCTGGCCCGATCGCGCACTCCTGTCTCAAGTCCGGCATACGCGACTGGATGCAAGCCGAGCGTGGTGCGGTAGAAGTGAGCTGCCTGCCGGGCATTACTGACATAAAACTCCACATAATCGATACCGAGCAGATCAAGCGGATCGGCTGAGCGCATCTCATTCCTCCTGTGGTTATTTTTCTCACTGTTGGCACAACGCTGTGCCAACTCAGCGCCCTACACTATCTTGCTAACCGCGAACTTCATAAGCATCATACGTTAGCTAGTTGGTTGATCCCATCCCGGTCTCGTTCCTGCGGTCACGGGAGATTGTCGCGCCGCTTACGACACTCACAATGACGGCTAGGATGGGCGATGCAGCCACTCGTGCTTCCACATTAACGTGATGCAAAAGGTTCGGCATCTTCCCATAGCTTCTCGAACGCTCCTTGCAAAAACGCGCCAAAGTTGGGATGGGTCACGCACAAGGCCGTAAAGCTCAACGCGCCAGTGACTGGATCTTGCAGTGACAGCAAAGCCACCCGGCGGTCGTAGAGGTTGACCTTGAGCGGCAAGTTTTCAACCACCCGCGCCTGTTGGCCCCACGTCACGAATTGTTGCACCCACCCGTTCAGTTCAGGATCGGCCAGCGCCGCCCGTTCATAGATCGCACGATAACGCACACCACGCCGGAGCGGTTCGGCAACTTCGGCAAAATTGGCAGCTTGGTCACCGAGCAACGGCAGCTTAAAACAGACACAGACCTCGCGCTCGGCGCTGCGGGCAAGAATGAGAGCGCGCTCAACCACGAGCCGCCGGTCGAGGAGAACATCAACGTAGTCGAGCGGATCGATCTGATCACGGCCGGCGACAAAGATCGGAGCAAGGGTAGCGAGCAAACTCTCCATCCCCTCGGTGAGCGCAGCCTGTTCGTGTTCGAACTGACGTCGGCGAGCGTCGATCAGCGCCGGCAAGGCGATCGCCGGATCAACGGCGAAATAGCAGCGCTGACCGTCGCTATGACGCTCGACTGCCAAACCGCGCGCGCAGAGTGACGCTAACACGTCGTAGATGCGCTGACGCGGCACACCAGCCCGTGTCGCCACCTGTGCCGGCGTAAAGCCGCGATGCTCGAGCAGAGCAAGGTATGTCGCCGCTTCGTAGCGATTTAGCCCCAATGCCATCAGTTGCTCGTGGGTTCCATTCATCATTGATCTATGTCTACTATACCACCACTTATTAGTGGTAACATTATACTCCGTTACAGGATGGTCAGCAAGTCGTGCTATGCTAATGTAGCTGCTCGTTGCGTTCTTATCCAGCGAACGGTAGATCTCGTACCGCCTATGTGGTATTTCACACCGTATGTCTTGCTTCCACTCGCGGCAGTGCTACTAGCACTGTGGGCCATCTTACAGGCTTGGCCGTACCGGCGGTTGCCGGTGGCGCAGGCCTTTCTCGGTATGATGTTCGCCACGATCTGGTGGTCGTTGTGCAATGTGCTCGAATTGACCAACGCCACTGTTGATGGCAAGACCTTCCTGACCAGCATGCAATATGTGAGTGTGGCTGGCGTGCCGGTCTTGTGGTTGCTGTTCGCCCTGCTCTACACCAATCGCGATCATTGGGTCAGCCGGCGGTTGGTGCTTGGCCTAGCTGGATGGCAGGGTGTAATACTGCTGGGAGCATGGACAAATCACTGGCACCGATTGATGTGGCCCTCTGCTGAGTTGGTATACACCGCCAATGGGTTGTGGGTGTTAACCGGCCCCAATGGGCTATTGTGGTACATTGGCGTCGCGAGTGCCTACAGCATGGTACTCATCGGCACCATCTTGATGATCGATCAAGCGCGCCGCAGCCGCGCGCTCTATCGGGCGCAGGCGCTCAGTCTGTTGACCGGCGCACTGTTTCCATGGATAGCCAGTATCCTCTACGTTACCGGATATAGCCCTATTCCCTACATTGATACCACGCCGGTTGCATTTGCTCTGAGCGGAATCGCCTTCACGGTGGCAATGCAGCGCTTCCGCACGCTCGATCTACTGCCGACAGCACGCGAGATACTCGTTGATCAGATGCCTGACGCAATGATCGTGGTTGACATGCATGACCGGATAATTGATCTCAATCCGGCTGCCCAAAAAGTGTTGGGAGTATCGCCAAACCGTATCGGAAGTCCGCTGGCAGATGCAGCGCCGCTATGGTTCCGTGATCAAGTGCGCGATTGCTACGAGGGCCAGTTCGAAGTCGTCCAACCCCACCCTGACGGTGATCCAACCTATGATTTACGTTGCACAACCCTGCGTGACCGACGGGGCAGGCCAAGCGGGCGAATCTTCGTGTTACGCGATATTACTCTCTTGAAACAAGCAACACTGGCGTTGCAACAGGCAAAAGAGGCTGCTGAGGCGGCTAATCAGGCCAAGAGCATATTTCTCGCTACCATGAGTCACGAGCTACGCACACCATTGACCGCTATTTTGGGCTACAGCGAGTTTGTGTGCGAAGATTTGCGCAGTCGTGGTCAGCACGATCTCGTTAAAGATCTCGATCGAGTCATTGCTGCCGGACGCCATCTATTGGCGCTGATCAATGACATTCTGGAATTGGCTCGTCTTGAAGCACACTCAGCGCCGATCAATCTCGAATTGTTTCAAGTATCAGACTTGATCGAAGAAGTAGTACGTACAACCCAGAACTTAGCCGAGAAGAATCGGAATGTTCTAACAGTACACATCGAACCAAATTTACCACCGGTTATGGTCGATCCGACCCGCCTACGGCAAATTTTGTTTAATCTGATCGGGAATGCCTGTAAGTTTACCGAGGGTGGGCATGTGCAAGTGCATTGTTATCAGAAAGGACACGATACACTTCAGATTGATATTAGCGACACAGGCATTGGCATTGCCCCTGAGCATTTAGCGAATCTCTTTCAGCCATTTGTGCAAGTTGACAGCAGCACAACTCGTCGTTACGGCGGCGCCGGTTTAGGCCTCGCCATTAGCCAGCGCCTGTGTCGAGCGATGGGTGGCGAGATTATGGTCACGAGCGAACCGCAGCGCGGCTCAACCTTTAGTGTGCTGCTCCCGCTTCAAGCGCAACTCCAACCCACATCATCGTAGTTTCAGCAGGGTTGTGGTACAATAAACAGTCGTAGACTTATTAAAAAAGGCGCTTCTCAGTGCATCTTTTTGTTTACTCGGGTAGGAGCTGTTGTGGAATACCAGCCCGATGTCAGGCGCATTACCGGCGAAGGCGGCGTCATCGCCAGTGTGGCAGCAGAGAGTTTGGCCGCGCAGATCGGTCTGCGTCCCGGCGATACCATCGTTGCGATCGATGGGCAACGGCTGCGTGATGTAATCGATTACCGATTTGCGATTGCTGAAGCCCGTGTCACGCTGCTGGTGCGTGCCGCCGATGGCTGCGAGCGTGAGATTGTGCTCGAAAAAGATCCTGATGATGATCTGGGGATCGAATTTACTGAGCCGCTCTTTGACCGTCTCCGCACGTGCAATAATAAATGCCCGTTTTGTTTCCTCACCCAGATGCCGAAGGGCTTTCGCAAGACTCTCTACCTGAAGGATGACGATTACCGGCTGTCGTTTCTGTACGCCAATTTCGTCACCTTTACCAATCTGACCGAAGCTGACTGGGAGCGGATCGAGCGTCAACGGCTGTCGCCGTTGCATATCAGCGTGCATGCCACCGATCCCTTCTGGCGGGCAATTATGCTGGGCAAGCGCGACGTGCCTGATGTGCGCGAGCAGATTAAGCGGTTGGGACGGGCGGGGATCCGTGTCCATACTCAGATCGTTGCTTGCCCACAGGTAAACGATGGCGAGGTACTACGCCAGAGTATCGAGGATCTGATTGCGCTTCACCCAACCGTTGAGTCAATCGCGGTTGTACCGGTTGGCCTGACCAAATTTCGTTTCGAGGGAAAAGCACCCAAGACCATTCGAGCGGCGATACAGGTACACGAAACGCCAGAATGGATCGATACCAATTGGGAACGGCAACCGCTGTGGGAAGACCCTTCAGCGCCGATCCCGCTGCGCAACGGCAGCCAACCGTTGCACGACCCAGAGCTAGGTTTCTGCTCGCGCCTCGGCGCGGTAACCGATGTGCCGCTACGCTGCTACACGCCGGCTGAGGCGGCAGCGGTGCTTGACCTCATCGAACCATACCAAAGCCGCTGCTACGAGCAGTTTGGCCTCCATCTGGTCTATGCTTCCGACGAGTTTTATCTGCTCGCTGGCCGGCCAGTCCCACCTGCCGAGACCTACGATGATATGCCGCAATATAGCAACGGCGTCGGGATGGTGCGCGATTTTCTCGATAATTGGGCGCGCGCGCGCCGCCGGTTGCCGGCCCAGATTTCTCGCCCCACCACGCTGGCCATCGTCTGCGGGACGCTGGTGGCGCCGATGATGGAACAGGTCGCGGCACGCTTGAACCGGGTTGACCATCTGTCGGTGCAGGTGGTACCGGTGGTCAATCAGTTCTTTGGTGAGACAGTGACGGTTAGCGGCTTGCTCACCGCGCAAGACGTGATCCCGGCGTTGCGCGCTTCCGGTTGTGAGCGGGCATTACTTCCGCGGGTAATGTTCGACTATACTGGTGAACGCACGATCGATGACTACACATTGGGGCGAATCAGTGCCGAAGCTGGGATGCCAGTGGCATTAGCCGGTGAAGCAGACGAACTGGTACGCTATGTGCGGGCATTAACCCGGCATGAGTAGGGGAGGGCGCAATGGCCGATCAGGAATCGCGTTTGCAACGGTACCTTGCGGTAATTCAACGCGCCAATCAGATCGCCGATAGTACCCAACTCGATGATCTGCTCGACCGGTTGCTCGATTTGATCATCGAGATTACCGAGGCTGAAGCCGGAACCCTCTACTTGTACGATGCCGCAACCAATGAGCTGATCTTTAAGGTGGTTAAAGGCAGCCCTGCCGGTACAGCGTTACTCGGCCACCGGCTACCGGCCAACACTGGAATTGCTGGCTATGCCTTGCAGCAGCGCCAGCCGTTCTTCGTGCATGACGTAGCTAATGATCCGCGCTGGAATCGCTCGTTGGGTGAGATGGGCGCGTTGCGCCTGCGTACAATGTTCTGCGTCCCGCTGATGCTACGCGGCGAGCCGGTTGGGGTGGTACAGGTCTTTAATTTGCCGCTTGAGGCGGTAGATGAACAGGAAGAACTGGCCTTAATCGAGTTGCTGACCTCGCGGTTGGTGACGGAAGTCGAGAAAGCGCGACTGCTGGCCGAGGCGCAGCAACGCGAACGCCGGCAACAGGCGCTGGTCGAGATTGTCTCACAATTGACTGCCACCCTCGAACGCGATGAGCTATTGCGCCGAATTATGAATTACGCCTGCGATCTGCTTGAGGTTGAGGCGGCGTCGATCTGGCTGATCGACCACGAGCATAACGATCTCGTGCTGCACATCGCTGGCGGTGAACACAGCGAACGGGTGGAGGCCCTGCGCGTACCGCGTGGGCAAGGCATTATCGGCCACGTCATCGAAACCGGTGAGACGGTGGTGGTCAATGATGTGCATCAAGATCGACGCTTCTATCAAGGTCTCGATCAACGCAGCGGCTTTCAGACTCGCGCTATCTTGTGCGTGCCGCTGCGCTCGCCGCGGATCGTACTGGGTGGCGAACGCGGCGAAGTCGAGGGGATGATTATCGGTGGCGCGCAAGCGCTTAATCCGCGCAATGGCCGGCCTTTCTCGCCCGATGATGTGGCGTTGTTCCAGATGCTAGCCTCACAAGCGGCGACCGTCATCCGTTTAGCCGAACTCTACCGCGAGACCGATAGCCTCTTTACCCGAATTATTGATGCGATTACCGGTGCCATTGATCTGAAAGATCCTTACACCCGCGGCCATAGCCAGCGGGTGAGTGATTTTTCGGTAGCGATTGCCCAAGAGTTGGGCTTGCCGCGCGATCAGATTTATCAATTGCGCGTAGCAAGCAAGTTGCACGATGTCGGCAAAATTCGGGTGCCTGACCAGATCCTCAAGAAGCCGGGCCGGCTCGAAGAGGAGGAGTTTGCTGAGATGCGCCGGCATCCGACCTACGGCATGGAGTTTCTGCGCGATAATGGCCTACTCGATCTCGAACTGCTGCGCCATTCGTGGCCGGCACTGGCTCAGCATCACGAGCGGCTTGATGGGCGAGGGTATCCGCTCGGTTTGAGCGGTGAGTCAATCTCGCTGTTTGGCCGGATTGTCGCCGTGGCCGATGTGTTCGATGCGTTGACCAGCCATCGCCCGTACCGACCACCGATGCCGGTTGAGCAGGTGTTTGCGCTATTGCGCCGAGGTGCCGGCACTGAATTTGACCCGGAATGTGTTGAGGCGTTGATCCGGGTGCGAGCCAAAGGTAAGATCCTGACCCAAGATGAGCGGGAACAGGCGGCAGCGCCACCGGTGATGGAGCAAGACCATGCGCGTACTGTTGATCGATAATTACGACTCGTTTACCTACAATTTGTACCAGTATTTGTGCGAGTTGGGCGCTGACGTCGAGGTAGTGCGCAACGACCAGATTACAGTGGCTGAAGTAGCGGCGCGCCACCCCGACCGGATCGTGATCAGTCCCGGCCCTTGCACACCGGCTGAGGCTGGGATCAGCGTTGATGTGATCCGCGAACTGGGCAGCCAGATTCCAATTTTGGGGGTTTGTCTCGGCCACCAAGCGATCGGCGCGGCTTACGGCGGTGCGGTGGTGCGTGCGCCACTCGTGATGCATGGCAAGCTCTCGCCGATCCATCACAGTGGCCAAGGCGTGTTTGCCGGCCTGCCGTCGCCCTTCCTTGCTACCCGCTACCACTCGCTGATCGTCCGCCGTGAAGATCTGCCGAATGAGCTGGAAGTGACCGCATGGACGGAAGATGGCCTGATTATGGGCCTGCGCCATCGCTCGCAGCCAGTGGAGGGGGTGCAGTTTCACCCCGAGTCGATAATGACCGAGGGCGGCAAGCAGATGTTGGCCAATTTTTTGGCCAGCGTGCCGGTAAGCGTAGAGAGTGGGGAGTAGGGAGTTGGGGGAGATTGGGACGCGGATTGGGTACGGTTTTCGCAATCCGTGTCCTATTTCCTTCAATCAAGTTTGGCAGGCTATGCCATCGGCGGGTGGGCCGGCGGTGCAATGCGATCGATCTCAGCGTACCCGGCCAACGCTTCGGCCCGCGATAGGCCGGCTGCGGCGAGTTCGGCATCGCTACGAGCCAGCAGCCGTTGGTAGAATGAGCGTGCCGTCGCCAACCAGCGCAGCGGCTCGCGGCCTAACAATTCATGCACAATGTCTTCGCTGCGCGCCAGATCACCCTGTCGCTCGCAGAGGGTGAGTAACGCCGCTAGGGTGGGTTCTGGCACAACGTAATCGCGCAGCAACGCTAGCAGGTCTGCGTAAGCCGGAGTATAGTCTGGCAGTGGCTCTGGGACGGCCAACGCGCATTCAATGACGACTTGCAAGGCCAGCAAAGCGCGAGCGGCTGCAGCATCTGCCTCCCCATCATCGCTGAGCAGGCGCGCTTCGGTGGTAAGTAACGCGGCCAGATACGCTCCTTCGCTCCACCAATCGTCACCGTGAGTATGAAATCGCAACAGCGCCAAAAGTTGGCGGTCACTCAGCGCCGCCACCTGATCGCTGCCGACACCTAGCCGGTCGCGGTACGCATTATCAATCGCTATCCGCGCCAACGGCGATTTACCATCACGATAAAGACCGAGAATGTGCCGAATAATCGCACCAAATTGGGCGATCATGCGCAAAATGTAGTCGTCACGATACATACATATACCGTACCCGATGTGCGTGGTACATGTCAAATCAGCAAACCCAGTAAACGCAAACGTAAGAGCACCGCGCTGCTGCGCCCCGTCACGACGCCGCCCGGCATTTATCGATCCGCACAGCCCATCACAGGTAACGCCGCATAGCGAAGAATGCAGCATCGTGCGGCGCCACAGCAACGTGTTCTTCGCAGCGGGTTATGGTATGATAGGTTTTGCAGAAATTGGCTAGAGGAGGACATCAATGGAGCCACCGTTCATCGGGAAGGTCGCGCTCGTCACCGGCGCGGCGGCCGGGATTGGGCGTGCTTCGGCGCTGGCGTTCGCCCGCGAAGGCGCGAAGGTTGTGGTAGCCGACGTGAATGTAGAGGGCGGCGAGGAGACGGTCACGCTGTGCCGGGCGCAGAATACTGATGCAATCTTCGTCCGCTGCGACGTATCGCAGAACAGGGAGGTCGAGCAGTTGATCGCCACGGCGATTGATATGTTTGGCCGGATCGATTTCGCCCATAACAATGCCGGCATTGAAGGCGTACAGGCTATGCTGGTCGATTACCCCGAAGAAGTGTGGGATCGGGTGATTGACATCAACCTCAAGGGCGTCTGGTTATGCATGAAACACGAGATTCGGCAGATGTTGCAGCAGGGTGGCGGCTCAATTGTGAATACATCGTCGGTTGCTGGACTATCTGGTTCGCGCGGCGTGTCGGCGTATGTCGCTAGCAAGCACGGTATCGTTGGTGTGACCAAAGCGGCGGCGCTTGAGTATGCCCGCAGCGGGATCCGTATTAACGCCGTATGCCCCGGTACGATCCACACCGCAATGATCGATCGTTTTACCCAAGGCGATCCGCAACTACTGGCCCAATTCGCCGAAGGCGAACCGATTGGCCGGCTTGGCTCGCCGGAAGAGGTGGCCAATGCAGTGGTTTGGCTCTGTTCAGATAAGGCCTCGTTTGTGACCGGTGCGACCTTAGCCGTCGATGGTGGCCGATTGGCGTGATGGAAGTTGATTCGCCCTACGCCATGATCTATGCGGTGGTGAGCCGTATCCCGCCGGGGCGAGTTTGTACCTATGGCCGGGTTGCCGCACTTGCCGGCTTGCCCGGCCATGCACGTATGGTGGGCTATGCGTTACATGGGCTGTTGCCTCACAGCACGATACCATGGTGGCGAGTGATCAACCGGGCCGGTCGGATCAGTAATGTCTACGCTGCCGATGAGCAGCGTGCTCGCCTGCAAGCCGAAGGCGTGGAAGTCAGCGATGAGTATCTGATTGATCTCAACCGCTTTTTGTGGGTAGGGGAGGAAGCGGATTGAGCAGCTGTGGCCGATTTGACCCAGCCCAACGCGCAATGGCCGTTATTTCATCCACAACTCGAACATCTTGGCTCATCCCCCTCTATGCCGCCGGAATAGTGGTCTTTTCCGACATGTACCTCACCCAGCCGATCTTGCCTCAACTGTCAGCAGAGTACGGTGTAGCGCCAGCTACCGCCGGTCTTAGCGTATCGGTGGTCGTGTTGATGATTGCGCTGGGGTCGCTGGCGGTAGGCCCGCTCAGTGACCGGTGGGGACGCTGGCCGGTAATGGTAGGCAGCGCTTTGTTGCTCGCTCTTCCAACCCTACTCTGTGCGCTATCGCCCTCGTTCGAGGTTCTGTTACTGTGGCGAGCGCTACAGGGGCTATGTATTCCCGGTTTGACCGCAGTAGCCGTCGCGTACCTCGGCGATAGTCTGCCCGCCGATCAACTAGGCCGGGCCGTTGGCGGCTGGATCGCAGCTAACGTCGCTGGCGGATTAAGCGGGCGGGTGGTGGGTGGCTTGATCAGCGACGGGTTTGGCTGGCGGGCCAGCTTTATGGTGTTTGCCGGCCTTACGGTGGTGAGCGGCCTTGGGTTACTCGCGACGCTGCCGCGTGATCGAGTTATTGCGGCGAGTAGCGGCTGGCGACAAGCTTATCGGGCAATGTTCGCCCATGTAGTCGATCGGCATCTTCGCTCGGCCTACATGATCGGCGGATCACTCTTTTTTGGGTTCCTCGGCATCTTCACCTACTTGCCCTACTATCTCAGCGCGCCACCGTTTAGCTTGCCGCCAGCGATCATTGCCTTAGCCTACGTGAGCTACTTAGCCGGTGTGATTGTCTCGCCGTGGGCCGGAGCGCTCTCGGCCCGCTATCCCCGCCTGCGGTTGATAATGATCGGGTTGTTTATTGCGCTGGCCGGGATTGGTCTGACGCTCATCCCCAACTTGCCACTAATTGCGCTCGGACTATGGACGCTATGCACCGGAATGTTTATCGCACAGAGCATTACTCCCGCGCTCGTCAACCAATTGGCGCAACAGGCCAAAGGTGCGGCCAGCGCACTCTATCTCGTGGCCTACTACCTCGGTGGTACGCTCGGAGGTGTCATCCCCGGTCTTGGCTGGCAGGTGGCTGGCTGGCCGGGGGTGATCGTCATCTGCCTCAGCGCATTGGCGCTCGCACTGGCGGCGACCAAACGGTTGGCGGCACAAACCTACCGGCAACTAGGTGGCTACGATGACAAAAATTCCAATACCAGTTGATGGAAGCGGTCAGCAGCCTCGATCATCGGGAAGTGGCCACAATTGGGAATAATCTCGAGCCGTGCATGGGGCAAGGCCCGTCGCGCTTCATAGGCACAGTGTACCGGGAAGAGTCGATCCTCTTGGCCCCAAATAATCAAGGTAGGCTGAGTAATCTCGGCTAAACGCGGCCATAACCCACTGCCACGCAAATCATTCGCATCAAAGAAACGACTGAGCGAAACCATCGTGCGCCGGATCGCCGGATCGCTCAACGTCTTCTGACCGCGCATCACCAATTCAGGAGTGATATAGCGATCAGGATTGGCAAAGGCAGCGCGTAATTGCATCTTCACGACGAAGGGCAATGCCGAAAGCGCAGTGATTGCCTCGCCGAGGAAAGGCAATGAACCGCCTTTGCGCATAAAAAGTGGCAACTGCATAAACCCTTCGCTATCGGCAATGACCAGTCGCTCAACCCGCTGTGGATGGAGAATGGTCGTTGCCAGCGCATGCTTACCACCCATCGAATGACCTACCACTGCTGCTCGTTCTACGCCGAATGCCGTCAAGACACCGGCATTTAGATCGGCGTAGCGACGCAAGGTATAGGCTGAGCCGCCCGGTTTATCTGACGCGCCAAAGCCAAGCGCGTCGGGCGCAATGGCGTGATAACCGGCTGCGGCGAGAACCTGAATGGTCGGGATCCAGTCGTCGGCGCTAACGACAAAGCCGTGCAACAAGAGCACTGCCGGCCCTTGCCCGGCGGACAAGACACGCAGGCGAAAGCCATCAACGGTAATCTGCCGTTCGCTGATCGTAGCCACGGACGTTGCTTGCATACAGTACCTACTCCGTATCGAATCAACTATTTAGAAGTTCTAAATAGTGAAGTTATTGCTCCTACCCTCTTGCTACTGTAGCAGATCGGTTGCAGCGTGTCAGGCTACAACCCGGCAACGAACGGTTAAGGGTATCTATGGTACAATGCAGCCGCGACATCGGGTCGCGCTAGACGTAACGTATTGCTAAGATCGATGATCTCACGCCAGTTCGCGTTGGGCGCCATTCTGGTCTCGTTGATCGTTGGCGCTGCCGGAATCTTCTTCTTTATCAGTCAGCGCCTTGATCGCTGCGCTGCACCTCCCTTTGTCGACCCCAATCTCTTGCCGAATGCCAATTTTGCCCGTACTGGTGAGATAACCGGTCTGCCTGACGGATGGGGCCGCGGCGCCGGCGGCGTCGAATTACGCGGCCCGGCGATTGACGGGCAAGGATTTGACCTCGATGGCGACGGGCGCGGCCTCCAACTGATGGGAATTGCGAACTATGTACAGACACCACTGGTTAGCGTCCAAGCCGACGCGAGCTATTGCTTTACGGTAGCTGCGCTGACCGACTCCCTTCTACGTTCACCAACCCGCGCCCGCCTCGTCTTTGAATGGTACGACGAACGCGGCGAGGTGCGCGAACGCACGGTAACGCCTTGGCAACCGGTGGCATTATGGACTCCAGAACGACCACCGCAAGGTTGGGCAGTCATTGGCGGGCATGCGCGCGCTCCGGCAACAGCCCGTGCGCTACGGGTACGGATCGAGCCGTCGTCTGATGACCGTATCTACCTCGACATGCCACGCTTACAGCGAGGCGGACACACACTCCCAATGGCACAGCCATCAGCGCCGGCGCTGCCGTTGACCATTGCACCGTGGCCAGAAGGGTATCGGGCGGCCGTAGCCTTCACCTTCGACTGGGAAACGGCGATGGGCGGATTAGTGCATTCGCGCTCGGTTGATGACCCACGCGCCGATGAAGACCCGATTCTGCGCGGCATGCGTATGCGCACTGGCGTTGAAACGAGTATGGCGATCTTTGCCCGTTATAACGTGCGCGCAACCTACTATGCGACCGGCTATAACTTTCTGATGGGGAATCGCGAGCAGCGCCGCTTCATGGGAGACCCGATCTTTTCGTGGGCTTCGGCAGCCAACGGCTGGCGCAGCGATCGCTGGGTGAACCGCCCGTGGTTTAGCGATGATCCGTATGGCACAGTGGATACTGACCCGGCGTGGTACTTTGGTGACCAGATTGCGCCATTACTCGCCGCCGGCCATGAGATTCAGAGCCATACCTTCAGCCATCTCTATGGCGGTTATGCTGATAGCGCGACGTGGCAGGCCGATCTTGAAACGTGGAATACGGTAGCCGCCGAACGCGGCGTCGGCAATGCCCGTTCGCTGGCTTTTCCGTGGAGCAGTAGCGCCGGGATGAGCGATGCCAACTGGGATGTGATCGAACAGGCTGGCATTCGCTCAGTCACGCGCCTGAGCGATTACGGCCCCTACAGCCTCTTTCCAACCGATGAACGCGGTCTGATTCGCGATCCGCATTGTCGTTGGCTACCCGGACGAGAGGGTCGGATCATCGCCTGCCCTGATTTCTACCTGACCCCAGCGCGGGCTGAGTTGGCAATGGCGCAGATCGATCGAGCTGTCGCCGCCGGCGGGATGATTGACATCTGGGCACATACCGAAGAGGTGACGAGCGTTGCCCAACAAGCAGCGTGGGAAGATGTGGTATCCTACACCGTCAGGCGCGGCGATGTCTGGGTGGCGCCGTTGAGCGAGATTGCCAGTTGGCAGATTGCGCTCAAAACGATCGATATCACTCAACTGGCTGAGCCAGTTGGGGCGTTTGAGCGGGGGAGCGGCAGTGCAGCGCAACGGTATCGGCTGCACAATCGATCGGCCTACCCGCTGGTCGGCCTGATGATCGATCTGCCGTCAAACACTGCTGATGTCGCGGTTAACAATAATATTGTGCCGCGTGAACAATGGCAAGCTGGCAACAGGCTCAGGCTCGATCTTGCCACCGGCCAAACTATAGAGGTGACACTGTGGCCAACACGATCAAGCAGCCGCTAAAACAGGCGACAGGTTGGCGCGCAATTGGCGCAGCACTCACTGCGCGCCGTGGCGCCCTGCAACTGTACCAGTGGTTGTGGCTGATCCTTTGTGTAGTCGGGGCATTGAGCGTTGCCCTGCCTCCGATCCTCACTCGCCCCATCATCTACGCTGCCAGCGCCGAGGTGCGCTTCGACACGGCGCGCTATGGGCCAATTTACCAGCCGGTGGCGCCCAATCTGACTGGCATGGATATTGCCATTACCGATGCTACTGAAGCGTTACGCCTCGGCGCACTGGCCCGGGCCGATGTGCGATTCGGCCTGCCCGATTTTCGAGTTGAATACCTGCTGGCAGAGCCGGGTAACGTCGTCGTGCGCGGGATTGCCGGCAATGCGGTGGAAGCCAAAGCGCTGGCCGATGCCGGCGCTGCTGAGCTGGTGCGCCAGATTCGGGCTGCAGGCGGGCGCGAAATCTTACGCAATATGTTGGGCTGGCAGTTATGGCAAGCACTGAACGGTCAGATCCCACCCTCTGATGACCGTTTTGCGTGGTTGCTGCGCGATATTCTGCGGCTCGAGGCACTACCGCTCTCACGGCCAATTGAGCCATTTAGTACGCCACGCACCCTAACCGATCTGTCCGGTGAAGAGCAGAGTGACGTAGCACGTGCGCTTGAATCGCGATACGATCTCTGGCGATTTGCCATTAATACCCGGAACGCCACCCTTGATGCCCTTTGCGGCAGCACCGGCATCACCGACACCGCTACCCGTGAGGCGACTTTGCGCACGTGCGCTGCAACCAACCCGGCCGCAGCGCACGAATTAGCTGCGCGCGACCGCACGATCGCGCAACTACGCGCGATCGATGCGGCGATCAATTACATGATCCGAGAAGCTGGCACGCGCTTCAATGCCGATCAGGTCAGTGCGGCATACCGTCTACCAGCAGCACTGCCGGCAGCACCCGAACCGCGCTACGAGCTGCCACTCATTGCGCTAGCCGCATTGTTTGGCGCAGCGTTCGGCTTAGGCGGCATCGCGCTTGACCGTAGCGCCGGCGTATTGCCGAAACTGCAAGAGCTTTGGCAGTACCGCGAACTCATCCGTAATCTAGTGCTACGCGATTTGCGCGCTCGCTATAAAGGCAGCACGCTTGGCTACCTCTGGACGCAACTTGCACCGTTGGGTATGATGCTAGTCTATGTGGTCGTCTTCAGCTTTCTCCTACCCAACGGTATTGCAATGTTTCCGGTGTTTATCATCGTTGGCCTGCTACCGTGGAACTATACCGCTGAAGCGGTACTTAGTGGCACCCGCAGTATTATCGACAACGCCGCACTGGTCAAGAAGGTCTACTTCCCGCGGGAAGTGTTACCGCTGGTGGCTGTCGGTTCGAGTCTGCTCAATTTCATTCTCTCGCTGCCGATGATGGCGCTAGTGATCGTCGTGGTGCAACTCACAACCCTCGGTCGGCTTAACCTAAGCTGGAGCATCGTCTACTTACCGGTGATCATGGCCTTGCAGACAATCTTTCTGGTTGGCTTGGCTCTCCTACTTGGTGCTGGCGCGGTCTTCTTCCGTGATGTGGTGCATCTGATCGGGATTGTGATCAACATCTGGTTTTTTCTCACTCCGATTATCTACCCGCTAAGCACGATTAGTGAAGGAGTTACAGCGCGGGTGATTCGCTGGCTCAACCCGCTGGCCTCGATCATCGAGTTTTACCGCGACATTATTTACGGCAACGTAGTGCCGGTAGGCTTGATCCCGACGCCGGGCGTACCGTCACTCAGCGCGATGTTGCGCGTCGGGGTCACGGCGCTGATCGTGTTAGCCATCGGCTATTGGGTCTTCCAACGCACCAGCCGCCATTTTGGTGAAGAGCTATGAGTGTCGTGATTGAGTTTGATAAGGTATCGCGGCAGTTTGTGCGCCGCCAGAATGCCTCGACTATCCAAGAGCGGTTCATGGGTTTAATCCGCGGCCTACCGCCGGCTGAGGCATTCTGGGCAATACGCGATGTCAGCTTCGCGGTTGAAAAAGGTCAGAGCATTGGCCTAGTCGGGCACAACGGCGCCGGCAAGAGCACCATCCTCAAACTAATGACGCGCGTGCTTGAACCAACGAGCGGACGAGTAAGCACGCACGGTCGGATCGCCGCCCTGCTCGAACTTGGCAGCGGCTTTCACCCCGACCTCAGCGGGCGCGAGAACGTCTTTCTTTACGGCTCGTTGATGGGCTTTAGCCGCAAAGAGATGCAGCGCAAACTGCCTGAGATCATCGAGTTTTCTGAAATTGGCCCTTTTCTCGACACCGAAGTCAAACACTACTCATCGGGTATGTATACCCGCCTAGCATTTGCGGTAGCGACGGCAGTTGATCCAGATATCCTGATCACGGATGAGGTATTGGCTGTCGGCGACGAAGCCTTTCAGCGCAAGTGTATTGATCGCATCTACGGCTTTCGCCGTGCTGGTAAGACAATCGTCTTCGTGTCACATGCGCTTGATGTGGTACGATCGCTCTGTGATACCGCTGTGTGGCTCGATCACGGCAAAATGAAAGCGTATGGTCCAGCTCACGACGTGGTGGACGCTTATCTCGCCGCGGTGAACGAGCGTGAGCGCATCGAATTTGAACAGGCCGAGAAGGACGAAGATCACGAATGGCGCGAGCGGATGCGGCGCGGCACGCGCGAAGTTGAGATCGTGCGCGTCCAGTTACTCGATCGTCACGGCAACGAGCGTATCACCTTTCGCACCCACGAGTCATTGACAATCCGCATTCATTATGTAGCCCACGAACCGATCGAGCGACCGGTGTTCGGCGTAGGCATCAATCACGAGAGCGGGCCATGGTTGACCGGGCCAAACACCGGTTTTGACAAATACCACATTCCCGTCATCGAAGGCACCGGGATAGTTGATTATCATATTCCACGCTTGCCATTGCTAGCGGGACGCTATCTGGTCAGCGCCTCAGCAACCGACTATACGCAATTACATGAGTTTGACGTCCACGACCGCATGTATCCGCTGGTTGTGCATAGTGACGGGATCAGCCAACGCTACGGGATGCTCTTCATTGAAGGAACTTGGAGCTGGCGCGCATGAGATCGTTGCTTGTGATCAGTCACGATGTCATTGGCCAGCGCATGGCCGGGCCGGGCATCAGAATGTGGGAAATGGCCCGCGCGTTGGCAAGCGTGATGCCGGTAACGCTCATCGCACCGCGACTGATCGATCTCGAACCGCCACCGGGGGTATCGTGTGGCCATTATACGTGGGGTGAGGCAGCCACACTTGCACCTTATCTAGCAACGGCAACCACCGTATTGGCGAATGGATGTGTTGCCGCTGCCCATCCTGAATTGCTTACCTATCGCGGTCGCCTGATCATCGATCTGTACGATCCAGTCGCATTCGAGAACCTAGAACTCTTTCGCCAGCAACCGTTAGCTGAACGACAGCAGATAGCCGACCGCGACGTAGCGCTGCTGCGCGATGTCTTAAGGCGCGGCAATCACTTCCTCTGCGCAACCGAGCGTCAACGCGATTTGTACATTGGCGGTCTGTTAGCAGTAGGGCGGATCTCACCATCGTTCGTTGACACCGATCCGCTCTTACGGAATCTGATTGATGTAGTACCATTTGGGGTCAGCGACACACCACCGCAGGCTAGTGGTCAGCCTAGGCTACGCGGTGTCCTCGATGATCTCGATGCCGACCACGAGATTATCTTGTGGAGTGGCGGATTATGGGATTGGATGGATCCGCAGACGCTAGTACAAGCACTACCACAGGTGATCACCGCTGTACCGAACGCACGATTGGTTTTTCTGGCTGGTCGCCATCCCGGCCTCGCACAAGAGATGGCGACACCCGCCCAAACCCGTCAACTCGCTGCTGAGTTGGGCTTGCTCGGCAACGGCATTCACTTTTACGAAGAATGGATACCGTATGAACGCCGGGCCGATATCTTGCTCGAAGCTACGGTTATGGTATCATTGCACCGCGAGCACCTCGAGACGCGCTACGCTGCGGTGCGATCACGGGTGCTCGATCACTTATGGGTAGGCAAACCGACCGTACTCAGCACGGGGGATGCGGCAGCCGAACTGATCGAGACTCATAACGCTGGCGAAGCCGTCCCAATCGGTGATGTTGACGCAGTTGCGGCTGCACTGATTCGCCTACTCACCGATCCACAACGCCGAGCGGTGCAAAGCGCAAACGCGGCAGCACTTGGCCAGCGGCTGCGTTGGTCGCAGGTGGTAAGACCGATCATAAGGATGCT
>NZ_CALLJH010000072.1:0-15943 GCF_938091255.1 uncultured Chloroflexus sp. | reverse complement strand
CGAGGGGGGAGGGGTGGGCGTACTCGTAGCAGTGCATGGGCGCGAAGTGCCGGTAGAGAGTGTTTTGTCCCTATCCTATTGCTCTTTCTGGTATACTGGCGCCGCGGCACTGAACGATGGCCGGAGGAACCAATGAAAATCTACAAAGCACGTGCGCCGATGCGAATCGGCTTTTTCGGCGGGGGTACCGATGTCAGTCCCTACGCCGAAGAATACGGCGGGAAAGTGCTCAACTGTACGATTAACCTTTATGTGCGTTGTATGCTGACCACCAGCAGTACACCCGGCATTACGATCCGCTCGCTCGATCTGCAAGAGGTCAGTCGGCTGGTGAGCGACCGCGAATGGGATGGCAAACTGACCTTGCCTCAAGCAGTGCTTGATGCCTTGCCACAACTACGACCGGCGAGTGCCGGTTACAAGATTACCATGTTCAGTGATGCCCCACCCGGCTCTGGTCTCGGTTCGTCGTCGGCACTAGTGGTGAGTATGCTCAAGTTGCTCTACGCTGTGGCTGGTCAGAACGCCGATCCACACCAACTAGCTGAATTGGCCTACCGGATCGAACGGGTTGATCTTGGCATTCCCGGTGGACGGCAAGATCAGTATTCGGCAGTGTTTGGCGGGATGTGCGTCTACCACTTTGGGCGCGACCGGGTGATTGTCGAGCCGGTGCTGAGTGATCCGACGGCGTTGCTCGAATTGGAAAGCTGCTTGATCATCGGCTATATCGGTGACCGCCAATTGCTTACTCGCCATCTGATGACCGATCAGGTGCAGCGGTTAGTTAAAGGTGATACGTTGCGCCTCCATCACGAGACCAAAGCGTTTGTCGATATTGCAGCCCGCCTGTTGCGCGAACAGCGCATTGCCGATTTTGGTCGTCTGCTGCACGATGCGTGGGAGGTCAAGAAGGCCTTTTCACCCCACATCGCGCCGCCGATCGTCGAAGAGGTTTACGCGCTGGCCCGTAAGCATGGTGCGTGGGGTGGCAAGATTTCGGGCGCCGGCGGTGGCGGCTTTATGGTGTTTGCGTGTCCCTTCGACCGCCGGCTGGCCATCGAGCGCGCTCTGACCGAAGCTGGGGTGATCGTGCGCCCGTTCTCGTTTGTTACCCACGGCGTGCAATCATGGGTGGTTGAAGAACCGGATGAGTGATCGCGATCGCTCGCGCCACATCGCCAGCCAACTGGCGCTGCGCAATCGCCACGTGCCGACGATGCCGTAGGGGAGGAATAGCACGATCAAAATGTAGACAATGCCAAACAAGAGCGGCCAGCTTGGCCCGAAGAAGACGTTGAGCCAGTAGCCGAGCAATTGGATCACACCAGCGCCTAGCATTGGCCCGATCAGCGAGCCAACGCCGCCGATGATCGTCATCAGCAGTGCGTTGATCGTTGTACCAACGCCAAGTACCGCTGGGTTAGCATTGAGGTTCCAGAGAGCATTGAATGCGCCGGCAAGCGCTGCCATTACGCCGCTCACTGTAATGGCAATGAGTTTGAAGGTAAGCGTGTTATAGCCTAACACGCTTGCTCGCATCTCGTTGTCGCGAATAGCCATCATAACCCGCCCGGTCGGTGAGTTGACGACTTGCCGTGCCAGTAGGTACATGATTGTTGCAAAACCTAACGTGACATAATAAAATCGGAGTCGTTCGGTCGTGGGACTCATCCATGCCGGTACCGGAATACTCTGCAACCCGTCCTCGGCACCGGTCCATTGGCGGAAGTCGGTTGCTTCGGCCAAGAGGAAAAACATCTGCGCAAACGCGAGTGTCACCATCGCGAAGTAGACGCCGCTCACCCGCAGTGAGAGCAGGCCAACAATTAAGCTCTGGATGATCGCGATCACGATGACGGACAGCAGGGCCGAGCCGATGTCCCAGCCGGCATGTTTGAGCAAGATGCCGATGGTGTATGCGCCGGTGCCAAAGAAGAGGGCATGGCCAAACGACAGAATCCCAGTATAGCCCATTAGAATATCGTAGCTCATTGCGAAGACGGCCAGAATAAAGACCTGAATCAGCATGCCTTGCCAGAACTTGGGTACGCCAGACTCAACCGGCTGGCCGGTGAGCAGCGAGATCACAAACGGAAAGATGATCAGGCCGCCGATGAGGGCAAGGCCGGCCCACTGTGACGAGGTGAAACGATCCCGCATCGGCTACTCCTTTTTGCCAAACAGACCGGCTGGTCGCAATAGCAGTACCAAGGCCATGATCAATACGGTTGAAGCCCGTGCAATCGACGGCGAAAACGTCATCGCTTCACTCATCCACGGCAGTTGAATGCCGGTCAGCACAATCTGGTCGCCGAACGCGCGGGCAAGGCCAACGAGCAATGCGCCGATCGCCGCGCCAGTGAAACTGCCCATCCCGCCGATCACTACCGCGATGAAGGCTTGTAACTGAAACTCTTGCCCAAGACCGGGGCTAATACCGAGGAACGGTGCCGCGGCGACGCCACCCAGTGCGGCTAGTCCTGCCCCTAGTGCGAAGACGAGGGTAAAGACACGGCGAACGTTGATGCCTAACGCCTGTACCATCTCGCTGTCTTGGACGCCAGCGCGGATGATCATACCAAGCCGGGTGTAACGCAAGAGCACGGCAATGCCGATGAACATCGCAATGCCCAAGGCAATAATGAAGATACGGTAGCTGGGAAAGGGCCGGCCCAGCACGTCGATGCTGGCGCAGTTGTCTTGCAGCCATGCAATGAGGTTCGGCGACGGGCAACTCGGGCCGCGCCGACTAAACCATGCCGGTAGTTCCATAAAATACCCGCCCGGCCCCCAGATGCCTTTGACCAGTTCAGTGCCGACGAAGACCAAGCCGAGCGTGACCAACACTTGATAGATTGGACGGCTATAGAGTGGCCGGATGAGACTCCACTCCATCAATCCACCCAACGCCGCGCCGCCGCTAGCGCCGGCCACCAGCGCCAGCAAAAAGCGCGCATTCGAGTCAAGGGCGAGGATCCAACCTTCGGCATTCAGGCGTAGCGGTGCAATGATGATTGCGAGTGCAAGCAGGCCACTCGACAACACCAGATCGCGTGGTGCCGGTTGGCGTGTGTGCTCATTACCGATAATGAAGGCTGCGCCCGCGATCAGACCGGCAATCGCCAGCCCTACTGTGCGTGCAATAAAGATGCCGATTGGCGCTTGAGCCTGCTCGGTCGGCACTCGCCCGCCCGAACTAAGGGCAGTGGTCGCGAGCGGCGCTAACTCAAATCCCCAGACCGCAAACACCCCGACCAGCACGGCAACCACCCACAGCGGGCGGCGATGTCCGGTGGGCAAACTGCTGAACGGCAGCCAGCGCGCCAACAGCCAGCCGGCCACAAACGCTAGCACGAAGGGCAGCATATTGAGCAGCAGGCGCGGATTGGCGTAGAGCGTAAAGCCGATATACGCACCGATCATAAAGATGGTGCCGTGCGCGAAGTTGAGCACGTCCATCAAACCAAAGATCAGCGAGAGGCCGGATGTTACCAAAAAATAGAGTGCGCCGAGCGTGAGACCCGACAGCAAGATGCTGGCTAAGACTCGTGGTTCGTACTGGCTCGAGGCCCAAATGGCGAAGAGAATCGCCGCGACGATGCCGGCGATCAATCCGCGCCGGCGCTGGATCCATTCGATCATCCACTACTCCTTTAACGCCAAGACGCTAAGGTGATACACGTAAAGGTGCAAAGGGTTTGGAGAGATTGGCACAAATACGCTAAGACCTTCAACCATAACAGCTTCGCGTCCTTTGCGTTTAGCATCTCTGCGTCTTTGCCTCCTTTACGCCTTTGCGTTAACCTGCGCCGAGATATTTATCAATCGTGGCATGGTCATGCACTAGATCGGCCATACGCCCGTGCTGTACGCTGCGCCCATCATCGAGAATGTAATATTCGTCGGCCAATTGCGCTGCCATCGCAAAATTCTGCTCTACCAACAAGATCGTCGTCTCTGCGGACATTTGGCGTAATGCACTCACAATCTGCTCGACGATGATCGGCGCTAACCCTTCGCTCGGTTCGTCGATCAGCAAGAGCCGGTTATCGGCTACCAACGCGCGCGCAATCGCCAGCATCTGCTGTTGGCCACCCGACAGCTTACCGCCCGGATGGCGGTAAAACCGCTTGAGATCAGGAAAGAGTGACATAATGAAGTCACTTCGTCGGGCTAAATCGCCACGCTTGCGCTCGGCGAGGCGCAGATTCTCTTCGACGGTTAGATCACGAAAGACGGCCCGATGCTCAGGCACATAGCCAACGCCAAGCTGGGCAATGTTGTAGGCTGGCCGACCATTAATCGGTTCACCGGCGAGACGAATGCTGCCACTGCGCGGTGGGTTGAGACCCATAATCGAGCGCAGTGTGGTCGTTTTGCCGGCGCCATTGCGCCCAAGTAGCGCGGTTATGCTGCCGGTGCGCACCTTTAGCGAGACCCCTTCCAGAATGTGAAATTGGCCGATAAAGGTGTGGATGGTGTCTACTTCAAGCAACACGTCACTCATGGCTGCCCTCCGGCGAAAGCCGTGCCCAGATATGCCTCGCGCACCGCTTGATTGGCGCTGATCGCCGCCGGAGTACCCTCTGCCAGCACGCGCCCTTGATGCATGACGGTTATCGTCTCGGCCAAACTCATCACGACAGCCATATTGTGTTCAACGATCAAGATGGTTTTGTTCGTTCCTTGCCGGATGCCGCGCAACAGATCGAGCAGCATCGGCACCTGTTCGGTTGCCATACCTGCAGTCGGTTCATCGAGTAGCAGAATATCGGCATCGCCGGCCAGCAAAATCGCCAGTTCAAGCCGGCGTTTGTCACCGTGCGGCAGGGTGGCGGCAATCTGCAAGGCCCGCTCGTGGAGGCCAACTTGGTGCAATGCTGCTAACGCCCGCTCGGTGTAGGCTCGCAGCTTGGCGGCGCTCGTCCACAGCCGAAAATTGTCATGCCCGCGCGCCTGCGCCGCTAGCCGCACATTTTCCAGCACCGTCAGCGTCGGGAAGATGTTGGTGATCTGGAACGAACGCCCGATACCGAGGTGCGCCATGCGGTGCAACGGCACGCGCGTAATATCTTGCCCGCGCAGCAGTACTCGCCCGGAGGTTGGCTTGAGATAACCACTGATCAGGTTGAACAGGGTGGTTTTCCCAGCGCCGTTCGGGCCAATAATGGCGTGAATGCTGCCGGTGCGCACGCGCAGATCAACCTGATCGACGGCGCGCAAGCTGCCGAAGTCGCGGGTAAGGCGGTGAGTTTCGATAATCCAATCGCTCACGTAGACTCCTCGGGGTGTTACCCTCGCTCCGATTGCGTTGCTCCGTGTAGGGGTTCATCAACCAGAAGCCGGTGATGTGCGCAGCGGCTTGTCACCATCTGTTCCAAGCCTCAAGAGAGTTGGTGGAAGCGCGGCGGTTTAACTGCCGCACTCCACATGTGCGCTGCGCTCCTATGGGCACCGGTTCATTGCCGCCGGCACCATGCAGGGTGGTGCGGTCTGCTCAGGCGTGAACAGCGTCACCAGCTCGAAGAACTTGAAGTCGGGATCGTTGGTGTTGAGCAGGCGCACTAGCGTCATCGGCTGCAAGAGCACATGATCCGATGCGCGCACGGTGTAGCTACCCTTCGGCCCGTCGAAGGTCATGCCTTCGAGCGCGGCGATCATCCCCTCAGCCGCTGGATCACCATTGGTCGCTTCCAACGCCTTGACCAGCATTATCGCCGCGTTGAAGCCGCTCTCGGTGAAGAGATCGGGCGGCGTACCGTAAGCCGCTTTGTGACGCTCGGTGAGCCACTGGTTGACCGGGTTGTCAAACAGGCTGTAGTGGTACACACTCACGCCGACCGAGCCGATTGCATCAGCGTAGCCGTTGACCATGGTCTGGTTGTCGCCAAAACCGGTCGCGACGGTCATTACATCGAACACACCCAGTTGTTGCATCTGCTGGAACATCGGCACGAAGCCAGTGCCTGACCACGTGACGATCAACACTTCCGCCCCCGAATCGAGCAACTGGTTGATGTATGGCGTGAAGTCGGTGGTATCTGGCGGGGCAAAGACGGTGCCGGCGCCTTCAGCAGTGTCGTTGAGGACAAATTCACCGCCAAGCGCCTTCACCGTGAGGTAGAACGCGCCTGCCGAGCCGCGCCCGAAGGCGTTGTCTTGGGCAATCTGGATAAACTTCTTGCCAGTCTGCAAGAGTGCGGCACTCATTGTCAGCGCGTCTTGCACACTGGTACGCCCGGCGCGGAAGGTGTAGATGTTGAAGTTATCGCCGGTGAGGGCGGGGGTCGCTGCCGGCGCAGCGATGTAGATAATCTTGTTTTCGGCAGCAACAGCCGAGATCGCTAGCGCTACCGGCGAGCTAGGAGAACCGACCAGCACATCTGCGCCATCACTTTCGATTGCTTCCCGCGCCAACGAGACACCCGTTTCTGGATTGCTAGCGGTATCTTTGACAACCACCTTAATTGGGCGGCCTGCCACCGCATTCGTGCCGTTGGTCGCATACTCCAAACCGAGCGTAAAGCCACGCTCCAGCATAGGGCCGTAGATGGCGAGCAAACCAGAATTGTCGGTCATCAAGCCGACCACAATTGGCTCGCCGGTAGTGGCTGAGGTTGTTGGTACAGCGGTCGGTTGGGGGGCCACCGCAGGCGCGGCGGTTGGTTGGGGCGCAGCAGTCGGTTCGACAGTTGGCTGCGGCGCAGCGGTCGGCTGTGCGGTCTGGCCACCGCCACATGCGCTTAGCGTCAGCGCAAGGATCACCACTATCGTGATGGCAAAACGGCGGACAAGATGGGTACTCTGCATTGAACGGTCTCCTTTGACTAACCTTCTCTTATCACCAGCGGGCTGCTGAGGGGTGAATGCGGTTTCCAGAGCGGGTTGCTACTCCTCCGCACCGGTTTCATTTGCTCCCTCTGTCTGCCCGGACAACAAATCGTGCACTCTGCTTATCTGTTCCCTACCTCGGCGCCATCACGATTGCCTCGCCGTCGGCAATCAGACGCCCATCAGCACCAGTACAGCGGGTCTGGAATGTCACCAACGGCTTGTCAGCGCGGATGTGGGTAATCGTTACCGTCGCAGTTAACACTTCGCCGGCACGCGCGCTATCAGTAAAGATGAGGTCTTGTTTGAGATAGACTGAACCAGAACCGGGCAACTCGACGCCGAGCAGGTAAGAAAAGAGCGCGCCGATCAGCGGCTCTGGCACGGTCTCGCCCGGCTGATCACCACAGAGCGCAGCGTATTCGGCGATCAGTTGGTCGTCGAATACGCGCTGCGTCGTGGCTTGCATACCAACGGCAAGCTGTTTCACAGGTCTGTCTCCGTCATCATGGCGCGCTGCCGGTCAAGAAAAGCGTTAAGGCCAATGCTGGCTTCGATTGACCGGATCTGCGCGCAAAACAATTCCCGTTCGCGATCCAGTTCGGCAACCAACCGATCGCGTTCACTCCAGAGCAGCCGGCGGGTACAGGCGATACTCCCCGGCAACTGCGCCGCCATCTGATGAGCCACGGCTTGTGTCTCTTCGACGAGGTGGCTGGCTGGCACGAGCCGGTTGGCCAAGCCCCACGCCACTGCCTCTTCAGCGCTGATCGATCGTTCGAGCAGCAGCGCCTCGGCTGCACGCCGTTGGCCGATCAAGCGTGGCAAGAGCGTTGCCCAACCACCCTCCGGGCTAAGGCCAAGGGTGGTGGTGTAAGCGGTGAAGCTCGCTTCTGGCGCGACTACGACCACATCGGCGGCCAGCACCAGCCCCATGGCGCTGCCATTAACCTGCCCTTGCACGGCGACGATCAGCGGCGCCGGCAGATCGATCAACTCTAGCATCACCCGGTGCAATTGCCGCAGTAATCCATCGGCGTACAACTCTCGCTCAGCGTGACTGGCTAAGCTGGCAATGTCGATTCCGCGCGAAAACGACGGCCCGGCGGCTTGTAAGATCACTGCGCGCACGCCATGGTGGTGGCGCGCAGTGGCTAGCGCATCTAGCAGCGCGGCCAGCAACTCTGGCGTGAGCAAGTTGTGCTGCGCTGGCCGGTTGAGCGTGATCGCCACCACCGGGCCGTTAGGTTGGATTGTCACAACGTTATCCATGCGGTATCTCAAGCACGGTTTCGCCACTGCACGCCACTTTGCCATCGCTGCGCGCGACACTCACCGCACAACGAAGCTGGTTGCCATTGCTTTCTAGTACCTCGACGATGATCTTGATCGTTTCACCGGCAAACACCGGGTTGGTAAAGCTGAGGGTCTGTTGGCGCTGCACACCGGTTGGCGCCAGCGTGTGCAGCGCGGCCCGGATGTAGCCGTACAGTAGCATGCCGTGGGCGATGGTGCGGCCAAAACGGGTAGTCGCCGCCACCGCCGGATCGGTATGGATCGGGTTGGTGTCGCCGCTCACCGCCGCAAAGCGATCGATGTCCGTTTGGGTGACGGTGTGAGTACGGTCGTAGCGGGTACCGCTTGGGATCGGCGTCATACGGATGTTCCTTGGCGTAGGTTATAGTCACACAGCACGCTGTGTCACTACGGGGTGTGTTGCCAATGTGCTGTCAATAATGCGACAAATCGGTCGGGCGCTTCGAGGTTGGCCGAATGGCCGACGCCGGTAATGATCTGCGGTGCGACCCCCAATGCTTCGGCGGCGCGTTTGACTGTCTCGGCGGTGACCAGTGGATCAAGTTCGCCACCCATTACCAGCGCCGGCACGCCAATCGTGCGTAGTTGGTCGCCCGGCTTCCATGCACGTAATGCGTCAATTGCGCCATTGGCTGCGCTCAATCGCTGGCTGTGCCCGATTGCAACCAGTTCACGCCAGAAGTCATCTTCCGGCGCAGTTGGCGCCATCGCCTTGATCGCTTGTGCAAAGAAGTCGGGGTTATCTTTGAGGAGTTGCTGCCGGTCAGGTTGATACACTTCGTCGGGCATGCCATCGACCCACGGCGGCGCGAGGACAGCAATCGTTAGCACGCGATCGGGCCGATCAAGGGCGGCTTGCAGCACAACTGCCGCTCCCAACGAATGGCCGACCAGATGGCAGCGCTGGATACCGAGCGCATCGGCGAAGTTCCAGAGGTCAGCGGCCAACGATGGCATGGTGTAGTCGTTGTCAGGCCCTTGCGTCGCCCCCCGTCCGCGTAGGTCAGGGGCTAGGCCACGGTAGCCGGCGGGCAACCGTTCCAGCACCCGCAGCCACCAACCACTGCTGGCCCAATTGCCATGCACAAAAATGACAGGTTCACCTTGACCGTGATCGAGATAATGCACATCGAGATCACCGGCTTTGATAGTGGGCATACGGCCCTCCTTCCTCTTCCCTACCCCTTACCCGTCAAATGCGCATGAAAGGCTGCATTAAATTGCTCTGGATATTCGATGTACGGCGTGTGGCCGCAGTTCTCGAACACCACTTCGCGGTACGTGCCACCAGCGGCAGCGTAGCGTTCGAGCACGGCGCGGGTCTGGCTGATCATCGGCTGCGGTGGATGGACCTCTGGGCCGGGCCAGTCGGGCAAGACGCCGAGCTGGCCGAGTGTGCCGACATCGAATAGCGACATATCGCTGACGATCTGATCATCAGCCCCGCGAACCCACAAGATCGGCGGCTTGGGATTGACAGCAACGAACCGTTCGACCGAGTCGCCCACGTACAACGGTGAGATCGCGTTGATCGGCCCCCATACTCCCGGCGCAACCCCCGGCCAATTGGGTGATGGCTTAAAGTCACCGGGGTAGCGTTGCGGTCCAACCTTCTCGCTCAGCATCGAGAGCAGCAGCGCCTCTTCGCGGGCCGGGCGGAAGGGTGGTTTCCAGTAGTAAGTATTCATCACCACCCGTGGCGCAGCTACCCCCGCCTCTTCGGTAGTGTCACCCGCCGCCATCCGCTCAACAAACGCCTGATTGACCGTGCCGCCACCCGATCCGGCCCCGTCTGGCCAGCAGAGTTCGCCATTCAGCCCTTTGCACCCGCCAAAGCCATAGGGTGAGCCGGGAGCGGCCAGCGTAGCGGTGATGATCCGCTGCGGCGCAGTTGCAATCAGGTTAAAGAGCACAACCCCACCGAGCGAGTGTCCTACTGCGTGACAACGCTCAATGCCAAGCGTGTCGAGCAGGGCGAGTAGGTCATCCACCCAGTCACCGCACCCGCGAGTAGCGTCGATCAAGCGGTCTTCAGTCTCGCCGTAGCCACGCAGGTCAGGTGCGATCGCGCGAAAACCTGCCGGCAAGGTCAGCATCGTCTCTTCCCAAAACGTTGCCGACGACGCATTGCCATGCACGAAGAGCACCGGCTCGCCGTCAGCCGGGCCGCTGCTGAGGAGGTGCATCTGCAAATGTGGGGTTTGAACCATGGTGGATGTAATTCCGGGCAAGGTAGGAATCTTGCTCATGCTATGCTCCATTCGTAATGAGACGATACACCTATCCCTTTTCCAACGGGAGGATGCTTACCGCAAAAGGTGCCGAGGACACCTAGAGGGAAGAACCACGAGATGACGCGGTCTGCCCACCTCCCCCGGTCCTGAAGCCGGGCTACGCTTACGAAGCCTGCTGTGCGGGCTGATGAGCCTCACTTCCCATCCCTGCTCCTACCTGACGCGGCCCCCTCTCCCAGCAGGGGAGGGGCTAGGGGTGGGGTATGTTTGCCGCAGAGGAATGGCCTCACCCCTTAGCATTCATAGCGTTTCCTCCGTGTTGTTGAAACATCCGCTTCAACGCCTGCTTATCAATCTTGCCGGCCCCAGTTTTGGGTAATTCGGGAAGAGTGACAATCCGTTTCGGCAGCTTATAGCGGGCCAAACGCGCGCCGGCAAACGCGAGCAGATCTTGGTCAGAGAAGTCAATGCCGGGGCGCACCACCACTGCCGCCCACCCCACTTCGCCCCAGTGCGGGTCAGGCATCCCCACCAGTGCCACTTCCGCGACAGCCGGGTGCCCGGCTAAGACGCTCTCGACCTCGGCGGGATAAATGTTTTCGCCGCCAGAGATGATTACATCTTTCAACCTGCCCACAATGCGATAACATCCATCGGCATCAAAGCTTGCCAGATCGCCGGTGCGTAGCCAGCCATCAACAAACGCGGCTGCTGTCTCAGCGGGTCGGCGCCAGTAGCCAGCACAGACGTGCGGGCCACGGATCTGCAATTCACCGACTTCATCAGGGCCACACTCGCGGCCATCGCTGGCTACCACGCGCACATCGATAAACATCAATGGGTAGCCGACCGCTCCCGGTTTGGTGCGCACCAATTCCGGCGGCAACCAGAAGGTGTTGGGGCCGGCTTCGGTGAGGCCATAGCCGGTCTTGAAGTCAATGCCACGCTCCCAGAAGGCATGAAAAACCGGTTCGGGGCACGGCGCACCGCCGCTAATCACAATCCGCATCCGGCTGAAATCAACGGTCGGCCAACGTGGATGGTGCTGCATCGCAATGAACATTGTCGGTACACCGAAAAAGAGTGTAGCCGGGCCGTGGTCGATCAGGTCAAAGACTTGATCAACGTTGAAGGTACGACAGACGATCGATGCACCGCCAATCTGCACGAGTGGCGCAGTAAAGACGTTAAGGCCGCCAGTGTGGAACAAAGGTGCGTTCAAAATAGCTACGTCATCAGGTCGCAGCCCCCAGCTCATTACGGTGTTAACCGCGTTGGCGGCAATGCTGCGGTAGGTGAGGATGGCTCCTTTCGGCAAGCCGGTGCTACCGCCGGTGTAGCAGATGACCCACGGGTCATTCCAACCGAGTGTGACTGGAGCGCATTCGGCGGGCAAGGCGTCGCGTTGGGCAATGGTGGGATCGGACGGATCGGCGGGTGACGCGCCGTCAATTGCTAGCCAGTGGGTGACCGATGCGGCTTGCGCGCGCAGGGTGAGCGTCATTGCCGCATATTCTGGGCCGTAGGCCAGCACCTTCGGCTCGCCATCGGCGATCAGATCGCTCAGCTCAGCGGGGGTCAGCCGCCAGTTGAGCGGTTGCAAAATAGCCCCAAGTTTCGCGCAGGCAAACCACAAATCGAGCAGATCGACGCAATTTTGGGCCAACGTAGCCACTCGATCGCCCTGCTCGACTCCCAACTCGCGCAACAAATTGGCCGTGCGATTAGCAGTTGCATGCCACTCGCCGTAGGTAATCGGGCGCATCCCGTTCTGGGCATCGAACAGTGCCACCTTATGCGGTGACAACTGCGCGCGACGACCAAGCCAGTCGCCAAGGTTCATCACGTCCATGTGTTCTATGCGGCGTTGCCGCCGCGATACGCGCAAATGCGCAACGTGTAGCCGGGGATTTGTGGTTGAGGGTAGCAGAAGGGGGTTGCGTGGCGGTTACAAATCGGTAACAGGCGGGAGTGTAGTATCACCGGTACGTAGCCGTTCGGCCAAGGCGAGCGTGATCGGCGACGGTTCAACCTCTAATTCGCGGGCCAGATGATCGACGCAGCGTTGGAAGACGCGCAAGGCGGCGGCGCGGTTGCCTTGGCGAGCATACGCCAGCATCAACAGCCGGTAGGCCCGCTCCCAGCAGTTGTCGTGAGCAAGCATGCGTTCGGCAAGGGCAATCACCTCTTCGTCGCGTCCCTGCTCGGCCAACGTCTGTGCCAGCCGGTCGGCGCTACGCAAAAAGGTATTGCGCAGCCGTTCCCGCTCGGCTTCAGCCCAACTCTCGTAGAGCACGTCGGGTAAAAAGTCACCTTGGTAGAGCTGGATGGCCGCTTGCAGCCGCTGAATGCCGGCCTCGGTGCGGCCTTGATCGAGCAAGCGCAACCCATCGGTGCATCCGGCGCTCAGTTCGGCGCAATCAAGCCAAATATCGGCGGTGGGGCGCAGCCGGTAGGCGCTGCCATCGCGCACGATGAACGACGAGGTTGCCTCGCTGCGACTCGGTTCGAGCACCCGATAGAGCGCACTCAGGGCCACCTTGAAGTCACGGATCGCGGCTTCTGGGGCGAGGTGCGGCCACAGCATCTCGGCCAGCTCTTCGCGTTGCAACCAGCGGTTGCGATAGGCAATCAACGCCTGCAAAAGCTGACGCGCCTTGTCGCGCTGCCACTCGCGGGCCTCGATCTCGTGATCGCCACGCCAAACCCGAAACGCTCCCAGCGTCTGCACCCGTAACTGATAACCGGGGTGGGCTTCTAGGCCACGCAACCCCAGCGTAGCTAGTAACCGCTCGATATAGTCGCGATGGTGACCACGGGCGCGGGTAGCAAGAAGGATCGGCAATAGCCGGCGCGGTTCGGTGACACCGAGAAAGGTTGGACGGGTGAACAAATAATCGTAGCCGTGAGTGGCGCTCAGTTCTAACGCCTCATTAATTGCAGCAATTGCCGCCGCATCCTGTCGTTGTTCATGATAGACAAGGGCGAGCCAGAGCGCAGCCACTGCTTGGCCGAATCGATCACTACACGCACGTAAATCGGCGCGTGCTGCTAAGAGAATCTCTTGCGCACACTCAATGTGCCCGGCGATCACGTGACTCACGCCGCGTTGCAATTGGATCATCGCGCCCAACCAGAGATCACCAGCCCAACGGCAAAATGCCTGTCCATCGGCGGCGGCGCTCTCGGCAGCGGCCAGATCGCCAGCCAACCCGTAGAGGCGGGTTAACCCCCACAGAGGTTCCACCCGCAACCGATCCACCCCTAAGGCATCGCCCTCGGCTAACGCTTTGCGGTAATAATCGAGCGCGTAATCACGGGCGGCTACGTCGGCAGTGGCACTCTGCAATAACCACGCATGGCCAAGCCGGGCGTAAGCAACCGAGGTAATAAAGCGGGAATTGCGTTCAATCCCCACTTGCACCCCTTCTCTGGCCAATGCGAGCGCCTGATCAACATCGCCCTCAAACGCAGCGATTAAGGCCAGCACCAACACCGCTTCACGATGGCCGCGGGGGGCCGGGGTCGCGCCGCGCGCTGTTGCTACCCGTTCGTGATCGCGCCATGCCTGCAACAAGGCGCGCGCCGCAGCCAATTGACCGGTGCGCAGCTTGACCCGCGCACTAAGGAGATCAGCCGCCGGACTAGCCGCGCGCAACTGGCTCGCTTGCTGTTGCAAGGCTTCAGCCTCGGCAGGCTGACCCATATTGAGTTTATTCTCGGCCAGTAATTCGAGCACACGGGCGCGGGCAACCTGATCTTCTAACCGTTCGCTGACCCGCAGCGCCTCTTGCAACACACTCTCGGCTTGGGCAGGCTGCACCTGATCGATGTAAACCAGCGCCTGACCGTACAACGCGCGAGCCAATTCGGCCCGATCACCGCGCTGGCGACTGGTCGCTTCGGCTTGGGTATACCAGCGACGAGCTTCATCAAAACGAGCGCGCAATCGGTACAGATCACCAAGGTAGCATTGCAAGCGAGGCCGAGTGGCGATCAACTCAGCCGGCAGCGAATCAATCCAACCGGCTACCGTATCGAGCCGTCCATTACGCAACGCTTCTTCACCGGCTGTCTCAACCGCATTGGCTGCGATGGCACCTTCGCCGGCGGCAAACCAATGGTAGATCGCTTCTTCAGCGAGGCCGACCGCAGTATAGTGCTGGGCTGCTCGCCGGTGTCGTGCAGCCAGATCGGGATCATGGCGCGTCTGCTGGCGCAAAAAGTCGTGAAATAGGTGATGGTAGCGATAGTGATCGGTTCCCAACTCAACTACAAAGAGGTCACGATCGCGCACTTGCGCCAACAACTCGGCGCTGTCATCAGCTTGTCGCACCGCATCGCAGGCAGCAGCAGTCAGCACCCGCAACGGCGCGGTTGCGCGCAAAAAGGCGGCAATCTCTGGCGGCTGGCGATCAAGAACATCAGAAGCTAGAAAATCGAACAACGCCGCCAGTGAAGCCGGGCCGTTCGCCAGCAATTCAGCCACGCTCCGCGCCTGCCCGCCGCGCAACCCCTGCCAGACCAGTTGCAACGCAATCGGCCACCCTTCCGTCTGGTGGCTGAGCAGATCGACATCGGCAGCGCTTAACAGCATACCAAAGACTTCGGCGAAGAGCGCAGCAATCTCGTCGCGGGTAAAGGCCAACGCCTCGCGGTGCAATTCCAGCACCTCGCCGCGCGCGCGCCAGCGCACTAGCTCGCCGCTGACAATCGGGTAACGGGTAGCGATCAACAGACTCAACCACGGTGGCGCGTAGGTAATCAGTCGCTCGGTCAATGCGCGGATCTCGGCGGACGCTGTCACGAAGTGGTAGTCATCGAGAATAAGCAGCGTTGGTCGCGGCGTAGCGCCGGCCAGTGTATTCAGCAACCCATCGAGCGCCTGCGTCCACGCCGTCCTGTCAGCAGGGCGAGCATGCAGTGCCGCTAGCGCCTCTGGCGCACCCTGTGGCAGAACCGGCCCACACGCTGCGGTCAGATAGGTCAAAAACGTCACCGGATCACGGTCGTTCTCGCCGATCGTATACCAACAAACGGCGCCTGTATTCTCTGCTAACTCGGCCAGTGCCGTCGTCTTACCATAGCCGGCGCCGGCCTGCACGATAGTAACCCGATAATCAAACGCCTCGCGTAGACGTGCCGTAACCTCTGGACGCACCAGCCGGTAGCGATGCGGGCGCGGCGGCGCAATCTTCGCCTGCAACAACACTGTCTCTTCACGCGCCATAGCGGTATGATCATACAGGGTCATCAATGGTAATACGTATTATACCAGCATAACGATGTGTTTGTCACAACCGGGTACTACACCCCCAACGTCGGGGACGGGCCGGGGCTAGAGAGTACCATTCCCCTCCCACCGTGTCGGGCAGGGGCTATGATAGGGGCCCCCCCTGCCCAACGGATTGACCGGGGCGGGATCCATTCCGCCCTACATTCGGAGGCCACCCCCCTCCCCCCTCGTGGGGGAGGGGGTCACCCCCCCGCCCAACGGATTGACCGGGGCGGGATCCATTCCGCCCTACACTCGGAGGCCACCCCCCTCCCCCCTTGTG
>NZ_CALLJH010000071.1:0-32155 GCF_938091255.1 uncultured Chloroflexus sp. | reverse complement strand
AGCCGCTTGACAAATCGGGCAAGAGTTGCTATACTCCCCATCGTCAATCGCATCGCGGTTGACACGGAGGACGGCCCACGTGGCACGCTCCGCACCAAATGGCCCGTCGTCATCCGGCGCAGCGCATCTTGCCTGCTCCGCTTTTTTTCGCCGTCGGGCCGGTCGTACCTTGACAACTCACGCGATTGCAAACGAGCATTCTAATATTGTCTCACCATCGGGCTGCCGTCCACCGCAGCCGATGGTTCCGTCGGGCCGCCTTGGCCACGACGGAGGGAAGACATGATGAGCACACGATGGATGCCACGGCGCTGCGTGCCGAAGAAGGACGGGGCACGGCACCGATATGCTCCGGGGAGCCGCGTGCAGGCTGTGATCCGGAGGTCTCCGAATGGGGCAACCCGCCACCGTCAGGTGGCGCTCCCACTCGGGAGCGGGAACCCGGCCAACTGAAACATCTCAGTAGCCGGAGGAAGAGCGAACGACGCCCGTAGTAGCGGCGAGCGAACCGGGCGAGGCCTAAACCGTGGCCGTGCCAAGCCGCCAAGCGTTGCGGCCACGGGGTTGAAGGACGTGTCAGGCAGGAGTTGGCGCTCCTGCACCACGCGACCGTCGTGCGGCGAAGCAGTGTGGAACCCTGCACCGCAGAGCGTGATAGTCGCGTAGCCGGCGACCTTAGCGTGGTGACACGTTCCTGAGTAGGTCCGGGCACGAAGAACCCGGGCTGAAGCTGGGCAGACCACTGTCCAAGGCGAGCTACACGCAGTGACCGATAGCGCACAGTACCGTGAGGGAACGGTGAAAAGCACCCCGGCGAGGGGAGTGAAAGAGACCCTGAAATCGTGTGCTTCCATGCCGTGGGAGCCGGGCAACCGGTGACCGCGTGCCTTTTGGAGTATGATCCGGCGAGTTATCCTCAGTGGCGCGGTTAAGGCAGGTTCAGCCGGAGCCGGAGTGAAAGCGAGCCTGAAGCGGGCGACCGTCGCTGGGGATAGACCCGAAACCGTGTGAGCTACCCATGGCCAGGCTGAAGCGTCCCTAACAGGACGTGGAGGGCCGCACCGGTGTCTGTTGCAAAAGGCTCGGATGAGCTGTGGGTAGGGGTGAAATGCCAATCGAACACGGAGATAGCTGGTTCTCCCCGAAATGTATTGAGGTACAGCCGTGGGCAGGGACGCGCGGAGGTAGAGCGCTGTTGTTGTGCGGGGGCTTCACCGCTTACCAAGCGACGGCAAACTGCGAATGCCGCGCGTGCGCACCACGAGTGAGACGGCGGGTGCGAATATCCGTCGTCGAGAGGGAAACAACCCAGACCGCCAGCTAAGGCCCCCAAGTCATCGCTAAGTGGGAAAGGTTGTGGCGCCGCTCAGACAACCAGGAGGTTGGCTTAGAAGCAGCCATCCTTGAAAGAGTGCGTAACAGCTCACTGGTCAAGCAGCGCTGCGCCGAGGCTGTAACGGGGCAAAGCGATGCGCCGAAGCTGCGGGTTGGCCGCTGGTCAACGGTAGGGGAGCGTCGTCAGCGCAGTGAAGTCGGCGCGGAAGCGTCGGTGGAGGGCTGACGAGTGCGAATGCCGGAATGAGTAACGGAGAAGCGATGTGGCAATCATCGCCACCGAATGTCTGAGGGTTCTGCCGCACGGATGCACCGCGGCAGGGTAGTCGGGCCTAAGGCAGTAGCAACCGCGAATGCCGATGGACAACAGGTTGATAGTCCTGTACCGTGGGACGGTCGTTTGACCAAGGCCGGATGCTGAGGGGTAGTCGCCGCGGCGAGACGAGCGCCGTCCAAGCTGGTAGGGAGCTGAGCGAGGCAAATCCCGTTCGGCGCTGACCGAGAGGCGAGTGAAAGGGAGTGGGGCAACCCACTGCCAATGGCGAGGCGCCTGTGCAGCCACGAAAGGCCGGCTCGGGAGACCACCCACGCCCGTACCGCAAACCGACACAGGTAGACAGGTCGAGGAGACCAAGGTGGACGAGTGACCCCCAGTTAAGGAACTCGGCAAATTGACCCCGTACCTTCGGAAGAAGGGGTGCTGCGTGTAGCGTGAAGCCCCTTGCGGGTGGAGCGCGAGGCAGCCGCAGGGTCCAGGCCCGGGCGACTGGATACCAGAACCACAGCTCCCTGCTGAAGCCGAAAGGCGACGTATAGGGGGTGATGCCTGCCCAGTGCCGGAAGGTTAAGGGGAGGGGTGCAAGCTCCAAACCGAAGCCCCGGTAAACGGCGGCTGTAACTATAACAGTCCTAAGGTAGCGAAATTCCTTGTCGGGTAAGTTCCGACCCGCACGAAAGGCATCACGATCTGGGCACTGTCTCAACTGGGGGCTCGGTGAAATTGCAGTGGCCGTGAAGATGCGGCCAACTCAGAGCGGGACAAAAAGACCCCGTGGAGCTTTACTACAGCTTGCCATCGGGCCGCGCAGTCGGATGCGTAGGATAGGTGGGAGGCGGAGAAGGCCGGCTTGCGGGCTGGCTGGAGCCGACGGTGAAATACCACTCTTCCGGGTGCGCTGCCCTCACCGGCGGACGCTGGGACGGTGGCTGGCGGGTAGTTTGACTGGGGCGGTCGCCTCCTAAAAGGTAACGGAGGCGCGCAACGGCGCCCTCAGGCGGGATGGTCATCCGCCGTGGAGTGCAACGGCAGAAGGGCGCTTGACTGCGAGGCAGACCGGCCGAGCAGGGATGAAAGTCGGCCGTAGTGATCCCACTGTACCGGGTGGAAGGGCAGTGGCTTAACGGATAAAAGCTACCCCGGGGATAACAGGCTCAGACCGCCCAAGAGTTCATATCGACGGCGGAGCGTGGCACCTCGATGTCGGCTCGTCGCATCCTGGGGCTGAAGTAGGTCCCAAGGGTTGGGCTGTTCGCCCATTAAAGCGGCACGCGAGCTGGGTTCAGAACGTCGTGAGACAGTTCGGTCTCTATCCGCTCTGAGCGCCTAGAGCACTGCGCGGGGCTGGCCCTAGTACGAGAGGACCGGGCTGGACGGACCGCTGGTGGAGGAGTTGTGGGGCGGCCTGCAGGCTCCGTAGCTATGTCCGGAAGTGAGAACCGCTGAAAGCATCTAAGTGGGAAACACGCCGCAAGATGAGTGCTCTCGCAGCAACAGGCTGGTAAGTCCCCCGGGAGATGACCGGGGTAAGCGGCCGGAGCTGGAGGCGGGGCGACCCGTAGAGGCGACCGGTGCGCAGGGACGAGGGCTTCCCTCCGTCGTGGCGAAGGCGGGGCAGGACGATGGTGAGACACAGAAGATACGCAATCGCGTGAGGGGTGAAGGGACGACGCACGTGGTCCTTTCAGCCATTGGGTGTGTGTGGAGCGCGGCGGACCCACCCCGTCCCATCCCGAACCGGGTCGTGAAACGTCGCAGCGCCGATCCTACTGGCGGCTCTCCGCTGGGAACCTAGGTCCACGCACCCGACCGATGAACACCGTCTGTAACTATTATTAGTTGCGGACGGTGTTTATGTTTGCTTCACCTGATCCGTCGCTGAATGCTGTCGCGCGAAATATACCACTGGGTACGCAGTTCAAGTGGCCAATATTGGCATTCAGTATCTAATTCACGTAATGTCTGGCGATCACCAATCCATGCCAATGCCTCTATTGCTTTACGTCGCAGATAGATAGGGTCTGGGGCGTTCACCGGTGTGTCGAGCCGAAAGTCTCCAACGCTAAAGCGTGGCAGTTGTTGCCGCCAGAGGGCAAGCTCTTCAATAAACTGTTTAATCGTTAGCGTATCATTCCCCTCGCTACTGATGATAGCGATCGTGCGCTGGGCCACTTCTCTTCCCATCCAAGCAAGTGATTGCAAGGCGCGCGCTTTGACATTCTGGCTTGGATTCGTGATCAACAGTTTGATGAGCCATTCGATAATAAACGGCTGGTTCATACGTAGACGGCCAACAAGATACGCTAGTTGTTGAGCGGCTGGATTGGGCATGCTGCGTTTGTAGCGAATCAGTGCGGCAATTAAGGGCGCGACATATTCTGCATCAAATAAGGTAAGCGCATCGGCTGCTGACCACATTGTGTCAATCCAGTCGTCACTGATTTTTGTGCCGGACGTATCGGTAGGATGAGTAATGATCCGCAGTAAGACGCGCGCGTCACATGACTGTTGCGCTGGTGATGTGCTTACATCTGCTAGGGCAAAGGCGGCAATGGCACGTTCGTGCGGGAGTGGCGATGTCATCAGTCGGTGGCGAAGTTCCTGCCTTCCCCCTTCACCTTGTAACCAGCAATGCATCAGTTCAATAAGCGGGCGATCGTCACGGAGTTGTTTGAGCGAGATAGTGTCTCGATCAAATGCTTCTTTTGCTTGAGAGGGGTTCCGCTGACGACGAAAGTCAGGCAGATAGAGATCACGGAGCGCGCGGGCAGCCGCGATACGCACATTGGTATATTCGTAGCGCAGGCCGTTGCTCGTTTGGCGCACCTTGTCAACAAGTATCCGGCGCAATTGCTGGCGAATTTGAGGATGATTGATTTTGCCAAGGGTGCTGACGAGCAATTCACGCCGCTCCGCGCTCGGTTCTCGTTGTTCATTGACATGAACGAGGCAATTGTCGATCAATTCATTACGCAATGTAAGCGGCACTAACTGAAGTTTTTCATCAGGCAATGCCTCAAGACAGCGGGCAGCCAGCACTGCAACTCGGTGGTTGCCATTGCGAAGAGAGCTAGCGATGCAACTGAGCAATTCGTCGGGTTTATCGAGCAGACTGGCCAGCGCATAGAGAACGTCTTCCCACCAACGTTGGCGTTCAACATCAGCGCACAACGCGACAATGTCAGCTAACCGTTGTTGGCGATCGGGTGCGCGATAGAGCGCCTGCGCCGCGCAGTAGGCAGCGACAGCCTGATTGGTAAAGCGAATGTCGCGTTGGCCGGCAATAGTAATGAGCTGGGTATTGCTTAATTGGCGAAACAGATCTTCGAGACTGTAGTCGCGATTGCGTCGCGCTGCAGCGAGGATCGTGAACAATTCACTGATCGAGAGATAATCGCTCATATTCCAGCGTATGTGCCACGCGATAGAGTAGAGGCTTTCGCGGGCGACATCACCCATCTGGTACCGCTGATCGAGATCACGGAGTTCTTGGGTGAGAAATTCATCAATGATGTGGTAATAGGTGACCGGACGCTGATTGGTGTCAGAGAGACGATTAACGATCAACTGCAGCATGCGCGGGTCGCTGGCGAGATGGTAGAGGCGATAATCTCTCATTCGCTCGAGGAGCGTGCGCGCGCGCCGGTGATCACGTTGGCGAATGTGGGCGACGATGGTTGATTCATCGAGGGGTTGAATAGCTAGCATCTGCGCTTGATGTTCGAATGTCAGCGACGCAAAGGTTTGGGGTACTGCGACGACGAATATCTGATCAGGTAAGCGTGCGCGGAACGTGTTCAGATCACGAATGAGATCTTTCCAGTGCGATTCGGCAACTTGCTCAAGATCATCGAGCAGGAACGCAAGGCGCGGGCGTTGGGTGTTGCGGCTAAATGAACCGTAGAACAGGCGGTCGAGGGTATCGGCGAACGCTGGATGCTGAAGGCGTACCTGTTCGACGATGTGATGATGGAGACGCGGCTCGCCGCGTGCCTGTTCGTAGCCGGCAAGGGAAATAAGTACGCCAACCGGGGCATTGATGTCAAAGAGCGCGTTACGGGCAAGATCGTAACAAACGCGGCGGAGGATCGTCGTTTGGCCGGACTGATGTGAGCCGGTGAGAGCGATGAATGGGGGCGAGTCGCTTGTGTGGCTAGTGATCAGTTTTATTAGTGTATCGCGCGTTGAGCTAGGTTGAGGGGCGTTTTCGGGCCGGCGGTAGAGAAATTGCCAATGTTGGCCGTAGGGTATCTCGAGGCAACCAACATCAATGTATTCATTTCCGGCCCAGCGTCTGATCTCATCTTGCTGCAAGACCCATTCGATATAGCTGAGCAGAACGCTCGGTTGGAAAAGGCGACCGCTACTAAGGCGGGTATACAGAACCGGTGTACTCCAGCCAATCGTATCTGGCCGATAGATCCGCCGGCGGGCGGTGGCCACCGCAAGATCAATGAGGCCGTGGCGCAGCAGCATCTCGGTGAGGTGCTGGGTGAAAGCTCGTGCAAGCTCGATGGCCACTAAGCGTTGCATCGCGAGCACGGCTGGAATGCCGCTTTCGGCTATCAGGCGAACAGCCAGATTGCTGAGAGGTGCTTGGAGATCGACGGTGGCGCTGTTGCACGCTACCAGCACGATCAATACCGGTTTGTGCGAAGCTGGCAATGTGGCTAACACACGTGCTAGTTCTTTCCCATCGAAGAGCCGGCCTCGTCGTTGCGGTCCGTGTTCGAGCAAAAGGCGGGTTCCGTGTTGGGGCAGAAAGAGTGCATGGCCTAGATACAGGACGACATCGAAGCCGCGTTCGCGTTCGTTGGACAAGGAACCACGCTCAAGTGCAGCTTGCAGCGCGGTTTCTTCGGCGATAGGCAGTATCTCGAAGTTGAGTTGGCCGGTATCAACGAATGGACGGAAACGCTGGCGAAAATCTTGTTCGGTGGCTTTGCGGTCAAATGCAGATAGGCCCCACCGCTCAAGATCACTCGGTTCGCTAAGGATCAAGAGCATACGGATCGGGCGATGTTCAATCGGGTCGCTGAGCGGAAATTGCTCGCTGTCAACGTAGCATGAAAAGAGGATATGATCGCTGGTGGAAACAGGAAGAGGCCGGCTCTGACTGTCGGGGGCAGGCAGATGGAGCAGTGCCCAAGGGATCGCTTGGAGTTCACCATCGAGCGGGTCAAGCGCAAGTCGGAGGCGGAGCGGTTCTTGTTGTTGCAATGCGATTTGCCGGGCAACGTGAAATGCATGGCCTAACCGGCCCGGAAAGAGCCGGCGAAACAATTCTTGACCGTACCGGCTGATGGCGTCCGGGTCGGTTGTTTCTGGCGGAGGGAGGTTAAAAGCCACCTCTTCGGTTGACACTAGCCGGCGGCCATCGCCAAATTCAAGCTCGATGATGTAAGCGCTAGAAGTACCGGGCCGGCGATCTTGTCGTCGTGGCCGGACAAGTATGTTTGTGCGGCGCTCCATACGTTTTGCTCCATGGAGTTGGTTCAGATTGCATTATAGTGTAGCATTAAGAGGGCTATAAGGGCGTAAGGAATGAGCAAATGACGATGCGAGCAAGGCATGTTATACTGTGATTGTGCGAAATATCACAGTGCCGGAAGAGGAGCAGCATGAGCAAGATCATTGCACCAGAGTGCGAGTGGCCGCGTTTGATGGCGCAATTGCGAGCGGCAGCGCCAGAAGCGTTCAATGCTGATGGTCACGTGCTCAATTTGATCGAAGGGGTGTGGGGTTGGCCGGGACATGGCAAGCACTACAGCACGGCGATCGACGGCAGTGAGTTAGGGCGGATGCCAATGATCGATCTCGAGACGGCCAAGCGAGCGGTGCGGTTTGCGGCGCGCGAACACGAAACATGGTCGCAGGTTGATCTCGACGAGCGGCGCCGGCGGGTGAGCGAAGCATTGGCCAGTTTGCGTCAGCAGCGTGATCTGATCGCCTACTTGCTCATGTGGGAAATTGGTAAGCCATACCATTTGGCGTGCGATGATGTCGATCGCTGCATTAGCGGCGTGGAGTGGTACATTGAGCAGATCGAATGGATGATGAACGGTCGCCGTCCGCTCGGTCTGATTTCAAACATTGCTTCGTGGAACTATCCCTATTCGGTGTTGATGCATGCAGTGCTGGTGCAAACGCTGGCTGGCAATGCGGTGATTGCTAAGACGCCTTCAGATGGAGGATTGTTTGCTTTGACGCTTGGGTTTGCTATCGCGCGGCGAGCAGGATTGCCGGTCTCGTTGGTGAGCGGATCGGGCGGCGCGCTGAGCGATGCGCTCGTGCGCAATGCTGACGTAGCCTGTTTAGCATTTGTTGGCGGTAAGACGAATGGACGTGATATTGCCGCTTCGCTTTACGACCGCAACAAGCGTTATATGCTCGAGATGGAAGGCGTCAACTGTTACGGTATCTGGGATTTCTCGGATTGGCCGAATCTCGCACAGCAGATCAAGAAAGGGTTTGCTTACGGGAAACAGCGTTGTACTGCCTACATCCGCTATGTCGTGCAGCGGCGACTCTTCCCCAAGTTTCTCGATATATATCTGCCAGTGTTGAAGAGTTTGCAGATCGGTAATCCCGTCTTAGTGGATCGACCCGGCGATCCGCTGCCCAAGCTCGATTTTGGCCCTTTGATCAATGCGAAGAAGGTGGAAGAGCTGCGCGTGCTCTACAGCGAGGCACTCGGTGCTGGGGCAATTTGCGTATATGAAGGTGAACTGAATCCGGCGTTATTCCTGCCTGACCAAGACATTTCGGCTTATATGGCGCCGATTGCCTTGCTGAACGTACCGCGCAACTGCCGGTTGCACCACAACGAGCCGTTCGGTCCGGTTGATACGATTGTGATTGTTGATAGCATTGATGAGCTGATCAGCGAGATGAACATCTCGAATGGCAATCTCGTTTCGTCAATCGCGACCGACGATCCGAAATTGGGGCAGATGATCGCGAGCGAGCTACGTGCATTCAAGGTTGGAATCAACAAAATGCGCTCGCGTGGCGATCGCGATGAGGTGTTTGGCGGGATGGGCGCGTCGTGGAAGGGGTGCTTTGTCGGTGGGAAGTATTTGGTTGATTCGGTGACCGTTGGCGCGCCGGGTGAGCGGTTGTACGGGAATTTCCCTGACTATACGCTATTGCCGGAGCAACGGTGAGGCGCCGAACAGGTGCAAAGGTATTATAGACAGGACATGGTCATTACCGTTAATGAGACGAGCTTTGCGCTGCACAATGCCTTCTCGGCCCCTTATGCGATCGATGTCTGTGCAGTGACCAAGCGTTATACAACGCGCACCGGTGTGGTGCAGGCGCTTGCCGGTGTCGATGTGACGGTGGCTGCGGGCGAGGTTGTGGCGCTCGTTGGGCCAAGCGGGTGCGGGAAAAGCACACTGTTGCGGATCATTGCCGGCCTAGAGCAGCCAGATGCTGGCGGAGTGCGGTTGTTTGGCGTATCACCAGCGCAAGCGCGGCGCGAGCATCGGTTTGGGATCGCGTTTCAGGCTGCGGCTCTGCTCGAATGGCGCGATGCGGCAGCGAATGTGGCCCTGCCGCTCGAGTTGGCTGGTTGGCCGCCGGTCAAGCGCGCCCGGCGGGTAGCTGAGCTGTTGGCGCGGATGGGTTTGAGTGACGCGGCAAACCGCTTGCCACGGCAGTTGTCGGGCGGCATGCAGCAACGGGTGGCGTTGGCGCGCGCCTTGGCACTGGCGCCGCAGGTGCTGTTGCTTGATGAGCCATTTAGCGCGCTCGATGAACTAACCCGTGAGCAGTTGCAGGGCGAGCTACTCGATCTGTTGGCGACGATCGAGCCGGCGCCAGCGGTGTTGCTGGTAACGCACAACCTTGCCGAGGCAGTGTTGTTGGCTGATCGGGTGGTTGTGCTCAGCCGGCGACCGGCGCAGGTGTTGGCGGAGGTGCCGATTGATCTGCGGCGACCGCGCCGGGCCGAATTGCGCGATGACGAGCATCTGCACCGGCTGGTGGCCGAGGTGCGGGCTGTGTTACGGAGCGATGGTTAATCAGTCGTCATTTCGTAATGGTTCTCACCCCAGACCCTCTCCGGCGCGGCGGGAGAGGGGAGCGGATAGACCATCTGATCCGGAACCCGGCCCGTCAGGGCCAGACTAGGGGTACGAAGTCCGCTGCGCGGGCTGAATCGTCACGAAAAGATACAGAAGGCACAGAAACTATTAAGATGTTTTGCATCGTTTGTGCATCTTTGAGGTTATTCTGCTCGGTGGTCATCACCTCAGCCCTTCTCCGGCACGGCGGGAGAGGGGAGCGAAGAGCCAAGCATTGAGGCATTGCACAGCGATCAACGGTTATGATCAACCAAATTCTTTCCGCTCCTCTCCCCCCATACGGGAGAGGAGCGCTGTTTTGGGCGGAATGAGATGGCGTTGATCCGGTCATAGCCAATAACGCAAGGATTGCTTGCCTAACGATGATCGAGTGTGTTATACTGCCTGCATCACCCCCTCCCCCGGGGGAGGGGGTATGCCAAACTGGAAGGAGGTGAGCCGATGGATCACGAGCACAAGCAGCAGATCCTCAACCGCCTCAAAACGATTGAGGGCCACATTCGCGGCGTGCAACGCATGGTTGAAGAGGATGCCTATTGCATCGATCTGCTCAATCAGACGCGCGCGATCCAGCAGGCGCTCGCCAAGCTTGATGCTGTCATCCTCGCCAACCATTTGCGCAGTTGCGTTACGACTGCGATCCGAAGCGAGGACGTCGGCGAGCGTGAGCGAGTGCTCACCGAGTTGTTGCAGGTCTTTGAAAGCACACATCGTTAGTGAGGGAGGCGAGCCAATGGTGACAGAGCAGTTTCGCGTTCCGGGGGTGTCGTGCCAGCATTGTGTCCATGCAGTGCAGAAAGAGGTCGGCGCACTAGCTGGCGTGTCGCAGGTTGAAGTCGATTTGACCAACAAGATTGTGACCGTCGTGCATGATGATGATGTTGATATTACCGAGATCGTGATGGCGATCAAAGAGGCTGGTTACGACGATGTGACGCCGTTAGGAATTGCGTGTTAGGCGTCGTTCTGTCATCCCGTAGAGCCCGCGGCTGTACAGCTCCACCCCATTCAGGCGCAGCCGGCGGCGTTGCAGGCCGCGATCGAGCAGGCCAGTTACGACAATGTGACCCCGTTAGGAGTTACGTGTTAGGAGCGCCGCACGGCTGTGCGGCGCCATTCCAATGAATTCAAACCCAATTCATCCAAGGTGACCACTATGGCCGAACGTGAAATCATCCTGCCCGTTACCGGTATGACCTGTGCGAGCTGTTCGGCGCGGATCGAGAAGGCGCTGCGCAAGGTGCCGGGAGTGCTGAGCGCTGAAGTCAATTTGGCCAGCGAGCATGCGCTGGTGCGGTTCGATCCGGCACGGGCGCAGCCGGCGGTGTTGCAAGCGGCGATCGAGGAGGCCGGCTACGGCGTGGTTACAGATGAGATCACGCTGGCCATTACTGGCATGACCTGTGCGAGCTGTTCGGCGCGGGTCGAGAAGGCGCTGCGCAAGGTGCCGGGAGTGCTGAGCGCCGAGGTCAATCTGGCCAGTGAGCTGGGGTTGGTGCGCTACGCACCGGGGATGGTCAATCGGGCCGAACTGGTCAAAGCGGTGGAGCAAGCCGGCTACGGTGTGATTACGCCAGCGGCAACCGCTACCGAGACAGAGGATGTTGAGGCGCGGGCACGGGCGCACGAGATGGCGGTACGCCGACGCCGGCTAGTCGTTGGCGTGGTTTTTAGCTTGCCACTGTTTGTGCTCTCGATGGCGCGTGATTTTGGTCTGATCGTGCCGTGGCTGATCGGCGAAGGGGCAGCGATGGCGGCGGCAATGGCCGGTTCATCAATAACCGACATGATGCACATGATCGCTGCTCGCGACGATCTGCTCAACTGGCTGTTTTTAATCCTCGCGACGCCGGTGCAGTTCTATTCAGGCCGTGACTTCTACCGTTATGCGTGGCGGGCGCTGCGCATGCGCACAGCGACCATGGATACCCTGATCGCACTTGGTTCGTCAGCAGCCTATTTCTACAGTGTCGCGCTCTTGCTCAGCGGCGCTCCCGGTCATGTCTATTTCGAGACGGCGGCGGTGATCATCACCTTAATTCTGGTCGGCAAGTATCTTGAGGCGCGGGCGAAGAGCCAGACCAGTGCTGCGATCAAGGCGTTGATTGGTTTGCAACCAAAGACGGCGCGGGTATTACGCGGTGGGCAAGAGGTTGATGTGCCGCTGAGCGAGGTGCGGGCGGGCGAGATGGTGATTGTGCGGCCGGGGGAAAAGATTCCGGTCGATGGCGTTATCGTCACAGGCGAATCAACCGTTGACGAGAGCATGCTCACCGGTGAGAGTCTACCGGTCGAGAAACGAGCCGGCGATACCGTCTTTGGCGGGACGATCAACCGTAGTGGCAGCTTCCAGATGCGGGCAACGCGGATTGGCCAAGACTCGGCGCTGGCCCAGATTGTACGGCTAGTGCAAGAGGCGCAAGGCTCGAAAGCGCCGGTGCAGGCGCTGGTTGACCGGATTTCAGCCGTGTTTGTGCCGATCGTGATCGTGATTGCCCTGCTGACCTTCGCCGGTTGGCTGTGGGCCGGGGCCGGCCTCACGCAGGCGATGATCTTCGCGGTGGCCGTGCTGGTCATCGCTTGCCCATGCGCGCTCGGTTTGGCGACACCAACAGCGATCATGGTCGGCACTGGTGCTGGGGCAACGCACGGGATCTTAATTCGCAATGCTGAAGCATTGGAGCGGGCGGCGAGTTTGCAGACGGTGGTGTTCGATAAGACTGGCACCATCACCAATGGCCGGCCCGAAGTGACCGATATTGTGGCCGTGGCGCAACCGGTGTTGGTGTCTGCTGGCGCGACAGAGTTGCCGGCTGATCTGGTGCTGTTGCAACTGGCTGCCGCTGCTGAGAGCCGCAGCGAGCATCCGTTGGGAATAGCGATCGTACAGGCAGCGCAGGCGCGCGGCTTATCGATCGAGCGTCCCACCCGGTTTCAGGCATTGAGCGGGGCTGGCGTCGAGGCTGAAGTGAACGAGCAAACGATACTGATCGGCACGCCGGCATGGCTGACCGAGCGTGGGGTGGATGTGACCGGGTTAGTAGCGACGGTCGATCAGTTACAGGCTAGCGGCAAGACGGTCATTATGGTTGCGATTGATGGTGAGGCGTGTGGGGTGATCGCGCTAGCCGATACCGTTAAGCCAACCGCTGCCGAGGCTATCGCTGAGCTGCGCCGGGCCGGTTTAGGGGTGGCGTTGCTGACCGGTGATAACCAGCGGACAGCCGAAGCAATCGCGGCAGCGGTGGGCATTCCAGCCAACGCAGTGTATGCCGAGGTTAAACCCGACGAGAAGGCAGCCATCGTAACCCGTTTGCAACAGGGCGAAGCTGGCGGCAAACCGCGACGGGTGGCCATGGTTGGCGATGGCATCAACGACGCCCCGGCGCTAGCACAGGCCGATGTCGGCATCGCGATGGGTAGTGGTACCGATGTAGCGATGGAAACAGCGGATATTACCTTGATGCGCAGCGATCCGCGCGGAGTGGCGCAGGCGATTGCTCTTAGCCGGGCGACGGTGCGGACCATTCGCTGGAATCTGTTCTGGGCCTTTGCCTACAACGTGAGCTTAATTCCGGTGGCGACTGGTATCTTCTACCCGCTGACCGGCTGGCAGTTGAACCCGGTGCTGGCAGCGGCGGCGATGGCCTTTTCATCGGTGTTTGTGGTGAGCAATTCGTTGCGGTTGCGAGGGATACGGTTGGGATAAAGTGATGCGCCCTTCTGTCACTGCGAGGGCGACTTTCCTCTTGTCATTGCGAGTGGTTACAGCCCCCGAAGCAATCTCTTGCTGTAGCGAAACCCGCCTGTTCAGGCATACTTCCGTGCGCGTGGGAGATTGTTTCGCCGCGCGCGGGGAGGGTGTCGCTTTGTCCCTCTGCCAGCGGAGGAGAGGCTGGACACACAGCTAACGCAAAGCTGTCAAGCCAGCACAGGCGTAGAGGGGTACAACGCAAAGCTGCCAAACCCGCACAGGCGCAGAAGGGGTACAATGCAAAGCCGCCAAGCCTGCTAAGGTCGCAGAGGTTGGTCAAATGGGAAAGAGAACAGCGTGCATTCCTCCTCTGCGCCCTCTGCCTCCCCTACATAAAACTTCATCTACTTCCCCTCCCCCATAGGGGGATGGGCAAGGGATAGAGTATGATCGATCGCTACCCCACAATCGTGGTATCATATCCTTGATACAGCAATAGTTCCCAACTGATACCTAAAGGAGCCGTGATGCTCACCGATACTGCGCGCCAAATAATGCATGAATGGATTACCACTGATAGTCTGCGCAAGCATTGCGAGGCAGTGGCAGCGTGCATGGCCCACTTTGCCGCCAAGCAGGGCGCTGATGTTGATCTATGGACGGCAGTGGGGCTGTTGCACGATCTCGATTTTGAGCGTTACCCGCACATGCCAGAAGCGGGGCCGGCGACGACGGCCATTTCCGAAGCCTTGATCCGTGGCGATGAGGTGCCTGCCGAGTTGCCCGGCCATCCGTTCTACGGCGTGGCGTATTTGCGCTCGGCGGGATGGTCGCCGGAGGTATTGCGGGCGATTCTCAGCCACGCCGATTACAGCGGCATTTTGCCGGAAACGCCGCTTGAGCGCACCCTCTACGCCGTTGATGAGTTGAGCGGGTTTGTGACCGCGGTGGCACTGGTTCGTCCCGACAAGAGTATTTATAGCGTCGAGGTGTCGTCGGTGCGCAAGAAGATGAAAGACAAAGCGTTTGCCGCCAAGGTTAGCCGTGAAGGAATTGTGCATGGGGCAGAAGTGATCGGGATGGAACTCGATGCGCTGATCGGCGAGGTGATTGTCGCGCTACGTGCCGCAGCACCGCGGCTCGGTCTAGCGGGGATCAACCAATGAGCCTTGCGCCGCACGTCTGGCCAGAGACGGCTGCCGTTACCGGTGGGAGGCTCTTTGTCGGCGGGTGTGATACGGTAGTGCTGGCCGAGCAGTTTGGCACCCCACTCTACTTGCTCGACGAGGCGACGCTACGGGGGGCGATGCGCGCCTATCGGCAGGCGTTTGCCGCCGCGTATCCCGGCCCGGCACGGGTGCATTATGCCGGCAAGGCGCTGCTCAATACAGCGTTGGCCCAGATTGTGGTTCAAGAAGGGCTTGGCCTCGATGTGGTATCGGCGACCGAGTTACTCGTAGCGCGGCGGGCCGGGGTGCCGATGGCGCATGTGCATTTGCACGGCAATGCCAAGAGTGATGCCGAGCTTGAACGGGCGGTGGCGTGGCAGGTAGGGGCGATAGTAGTAGATACCCTCGACGAATTGGCCCGTTTGGGTGCGCTGACCGCGCATCTTGCCGAGCCACAGGGAGTGTTGCTACGGATTGCGCCAGAGATTGAGGCTGATACGCACGTCCATATCGCTACTGGCGGGGCGGCGGCGAAGTTTGGCTTACCGCTGGCGGTACTTGATATGGCGGTAGCGCGCGTACTGAATACGTCGGGGTTGCGTTGGCTGGGGCTACATGCCCACATTGGTTCGCAACTGTTTGCGCTTGATCAGGTGGTGGCGACGGTTGAGGTGCTGGTCGCGCAGGCAGCGCGGCTGCGGGATCGATTCGGCGTCACACCAGTGGAGCTTAGCCCCGGTGGTGGGCTTGGTGTGCCATACACAGCCGATCAGCCGCCAACCGATATTCCGCGCTATGCAGAGGTGGTCAGTGCAGCGATGCAGGTGGCCTGCACTCGGCACAACTTACCGCTGCCGCGATTAACGGTCGAGCCGGGTCGTTCGATTGTGGCGCGGGCCGGAGTGGCGCTGTACCGGGTGGTGGGGCGCAAAGGCCAGCGCTGGCTGCATATTGATGGCGGCATGGGGGATAATATCCGGCCAGCGTTGTACAGTGCGCGCTATAGTGCAGTGCTGGCGAATCGCGCCGGTGAGCCGGATAGCGAGCTAGTTGCCGTCGGTGGGCGCTATTGCGAAGCGGGTGATGTGCTCTTGCGCGAGATTGCCTTGCCGCCAGCCCAACCGGGTGATCTATTGGCAGTAGCGACGGCTGGAGCGTATACGCTGAGCATGGCTAGCACTTACAACCTTGTGCCGCGCCCGGCATTGGTATTAGTTGGTGATGGGCGGGCGCGTTTGATCCAGCGTCGTGAGACCGAGGAAGATGTGTTGGCGCGCGATATGCGGTTGTGAATGGCGGTGACTACAGTTGTGAGCGCAGTGGCGCTGCGTCACTGCTGAGGTGTGGCGATGGCAGAACGACTCTATGGCGGGATTGAAGCGGGTGGAACGAAGTGGGTGTGCGCGGTAGGGGCAGGGCCGGAGGATATTCGGGCCGAAGTTCGTTTTCCAACTACAACACCCGACGAGACGTTGGGACAGGCGATTGCGTTCTTTCGTGCGCACCATATCGATCAACTGGCGGCAATTGGGGTAGGTTCGTTCGGGCCGGTCGATCTCAACCGCGCTTCACCGCGCTATGGCTTTATCACTACCACCCCCAAGCCGGGTTGGGCTAACACCGATGTGGTTGGGGCGCTAGCGCAGGTGTTAGGCCGGCCGGTTGGGTTTGATACCGACGTGAATGTGGCCCTGTTAGGTGAATGGCGGTGGGGTGCGGCGCGCGATTGCGATGTGGCGGTGTACATTACGGTGGGTACCGGCATCGGCGGTGGGGCGATGGTGGGAGGGCGCTTATTGCATGGCCTCATCCATCCCGAAATGGGCCACATTCGTCCGCTGCGCGACCCGGCCTACGACCCGTTTCCCGGCATTTGCCCTTACCACGGCGATTGCCTAGAGGGCTTAGCAAGCGGCCCAGCGCTGAAAGCGCGGTGGCAAACGCCGGCAGAGCAGTTGCCGCCCGATCATCCGGCATGGGAACTCGAAGCTGACTACTTAGGACAAGCGATGGCGACCTTGCTCTGCATCCTCTCACCAGAGCGAATCATCATCGGTGGTGGCGTGATGAGCCAGCCGCAGATGTTCCCGCTGGTGCGGGCAGCGACGCAGCGTTGGCTAAATGGCTATTTGCAGCATCCACGCATTCTTGACAACCCTGAAGAGCTAATTGTGCCACCGGCTCTAGGCGCGCGCGCCGGTGTGTTGGGCGCGATTGCGCTGGCGATGGCGGTGGCGGAAGGATAAAGGTGGTCTACTGTACATAAAGACGGAGACTGCGATGCTGCTTGCCCGTGATCTTGCCCCTGACCTGATCCTGTACAACGCCGTGATCTACACGCTTCACCCAGACCTACCGCAGTGTCGTGCGATTGCATGCAAAGATGGGCGAATTGCAGCTCTAGGCGACGATGCGGCGGTTTTGGCACTGGCCGGGCCGGCGACGCGCCAGATCGATCTCGGCGGAAGGACAGTGATCCCCGGTATCAATGACGCTCATAACCACATGCTTGAGATGGGCTTAAAGCTGCGCCGGATCGGGCTTGATGATTGCACATCGATCGCTGAGATGATCGAACGGGTGCGGGCAGTAGCGGCGCATACGCCTGCCGGCCAGTGGATCATAGGCGAAGGCTGGAACGAATCGCTCTTTCGCGAAGGCCGGTTACCGAACCGTCACGATCTTGACGCGGCGACTGCGGTTCATCCAGTCTTGCTCAAGCGTTTTTTCAACATGGACGTAGTGAATACACGGGCGCTAGAGTTGGCCGGCGTAACGGCAACAACGCCCGATCCGACAGGTGGAACGATCGAGCGCGAGGCTGATGGCGCGCCAACCGGGATTTTGCGCGCCGCCGCCAAGGAGCTTTGCCGGCGGTTTTTGCCGGTGCCAACCCAAGTCGAGTGCGTCGAGGCGCTTGAGGCTGCCGGCAATGGCTACCTTTCCTATGGCATTACCAGCATTCTCGACCCCGGCTTGCAACCGTGGGAGATCCAAGCCTATCTGGCGGCACGGCGGGCAGGCCGGTTGCCGGTGCGGGCTAATCTGATGGTCTCGTGGCATGGCTTTCGCGAGGGTGAAAACCGCGCTGAGCTTAATGCGCGGGCAGCGGCATTTGCCGGCCTAAGCGGGTTGGGTGACGAATGGCTACGGATTGGCGCGCTCAAGATGGCGATTGACGGTGGCACGACCTCGCATACAGCGTGGATGTTCCAGCCATTTCTGGGAGAAGACCGGATATACGATTACAACCGGCTCGATCCCGAAGACCTTGTTGAATTTTTTACCTGCGGCCACACGTTGGGTTGGGACATTGGCATTCATGCGATCGGTGATCGGGCGCATCACGAAGCGGCCCGCGCTTTTGCCGAAGTGTTAAGTGCGCATCCGCGCGAGCATCGCCATCACCTGATCCACGGCTATTTTGCTACTGAAGAGAGTTTGGATCATATGGTGCAGCACGGACTAGCGGTCGTTATTCAGCCCACGTTCATCTACTACGAAGGCGACGATCTGTTCCGTGATGTAGGTCCTGAATTGGCGGCGCGCTACAAACCGATGCGTACCTACCTCGATCGCGGTATTCGGGTGGTGGCAACGAGTGATGTACCGAGCACCGTTCACTTTAACCCGTTCATCGGTTTGTACGCACTGGTGACGCGTAAGAGCTGGAAGGGCACGCCGATTGCGCCTGATCAGGCAGTCAGTCGGGAAGAGGCGCTGTATGCTTACACTGTTGCTGGAGCATGGCTAACCCGCGAAGAGCATTTAAAGGGGCCGCTAGCGCCCGGTCTGTTGGCTGACATGGTGGTGCTTGACCGCGACTATTTCACGTGTCCTACCGAGGAAATCAAAGACATTCGGGTTGAGATGACGATTTTGGGTGGGCAGGTGGTGTATGAGCGCGGTTGACACCACAGTGGGCGAATAGTGTCCCAATAGTTGTTAAGGGGCAAACATGGGAAACGAGCACAAAAAGCCTCCGCGTCAGCGAACACATGAGATAGAGGCGCCTATTCCGTTCTACGAGTAAACTTAGTGACGTATCATTCACTCGCCGAGCAACGTCGCCCGCTCGATCCCTAAAAGGGCAAGCTCGGTGGGCAGCGTACCGGTTTGCACGGCCTCGGCAAGGTGGCGACCGATAATTGCTGCGAACGGCATACCGTGACCGGAGAAACCGCCAACGGCAAATAGACCGGGTCGAGGATTGATCACAATTGGCAGATAGTCAGGGGTAAAGGCCATTGGCCCTGACCAGCGTCGTTCGATAGCGATCCCGGCCAATGTGGGGAAAAGGCGAGCGAGACTAGTTTCAAGCGCTTGTTGTACCTCATCACTTACCTCGCCGGGTACTGCGCCAACATCGTGGTTGGGAGCAACAGCACGACAACCACCGAATAGGACCTGTCCACCGGGCAATTGCTGACCATACTCACCGGTTGGGGTCAGGTTCGCGCTGAAACTACAGGTAATGAAGGGTTCGACCGGAACCGTACAGAGCACTTGCCCGCGCACCAACTTGATGGATGGTGCTACCTCCGGTAGTACCTCACCGCTCCACGCATTGACGGCGATGACCGCAGCGGCGGCGCTAACGTCACCGTGATCGGTGTGCAAACAGAGCCGATCCGCATCGGAAGCAATGTGCTGCACAGTAACGCCCCAACTGAAGCGTGCGCCGGAGCGATGGGCAGCGGCGAGCAAGCCATGCACTAGTTTGCCGGAATGGAGGGTGCCAGCAGCAGGGTTAAGACGCGCGCCGGTAATAGCCGCACCAAGTGGAATGCTGACCATTTCCTGCGCAGCATCGCGGTCAAGGAGAGCCGCTGGGAAGCCATCGGCTTGCAATGCCGACACGGTGGCGGCAGCGATTGTCAACTGCGCTTCACCGATAGCGAAATTTAGGTTGCCGTGCAAGCGCAAGTCGCAAACGATGTGTTCCTGTTCGATCAGCTCAACCAACAAACGCTGACCAGCTAAACTCAGGGCATACAATTCGCGGGCTGCTCGTTGACCGTAGCGTGCGGTTGCGGCCAGATAGTTTTCTGCCAACCCAGCCGAGAGGAGGCCGCCATTGTTACCGGTAGCGCCGGCAGCCGGGCCTTGACGATCAACGACGAGAGGTTGCAGACCGGCTCGCGCTAACCAGAGCGCGGTGGCTGCGCCGACTACTCCGGCACCCACAACAACCACTTCTGCCGTGGTTGGGAGATCGATAACCGGTAGGGGCGCCTGATCAAGGGTGGCATGCCAGTGTGAGATCAGCATAGTTCTCGCTCCAACATGACAGAGTGCAAGGGTAAAGATTGCATTGTTTGATATATGTATTTTACACGTAAAGTGAATAAGGAAGTGGTATTCAACGTACACGTGGGACACCCCACAGGGCGGGCACCCCACGGGGCACACGGGGTGGGGCACTCGAGGGGGTAGAGGGCACCACAGGGGTCCAGTTACTGTCAAAGCTAAACGAGGCTGTGTCTTTTGTGTGAGGGACACCACGGGGTGGGCATACCGCGGTGTACCCCGACGTTAACGCACCTCAATCCGTAATTGCTCGCCCTGATGCACCGAACAGATCAGTTCATAAGTGCCTGGCCCCCAGTAACGCTGCACAAAACGTTGGCCGGGTACGATGCGGAAAGGGCCGATGGTTACCACGGCGCTGTCGTTATTTTGGATGACAAGCGTATCGTACTGACGCAAATCGATCACAATCGTAGACGGAAAGATATTCACTTCTTCACCGGCAGCGAGTCGAGTCGCAGTGCCGGGGGGAATCTCGTAGACGAGCTGTCGTTGTCGGTCGGTAGTTGCCTGCCACAGCCACGCGCCGACGGCGACAATGATCGCAACTGTCGCGAAGACTATTGCTAAACGCATGCGCGGGCTTACAGTTAGATTCACCATTTCGTTTTCACTATTGATTTCGACGACGCATATCTCACGATCTCGGCGGATTGCGTAGCAGCGCCTGTACATCGCTCACAATATCATCAACCGGCGTGCCATGTGCCCAGAGAAGACGCCAATTGCCGACTTGGTCGATGGCGTAGATGTAGCCAGAATGGTCGATCGTGTAACCTAATCCTGAATTAGGCAGATCGCGCCGAATCACGGTCACGCCGTAGTCTTTGTAGGCATTTTCCAGCACCGCTCGATCACCGTTGAGACCGAGAAAGGTTGGGTTAAACGAAGCCAAATAACGCTGCATCAATTCGGGTGTATCGCGTTCGGGATCAACCGAGACGAAGACCACCTGCACCTTTTCAGCATCCTTACCCAGCTTTTCCATCACCCGCTTGAGGTCACTGAGTGCGGTGGGACAGATGTCGGGGCAATGGGTAAAGCCGAAGAAGATGAGCACTACCTTCCCACGATAGTTGCTCAATCGAAAGTCATTGCCGAACTGATCGGTTAGGGGAAGTTCAGGCGCCGGGTTAGGCGGTTGCAGCATGGTGCCGCGAAACTCATACGTGCCACAGCCGCTGAGGGCAAAAGCGGCGACGATAGCCAAGAGGCTGAGGAACCAGTGTTTCATACATCACCTACAATCTGTTGTTGGTAGAGGGGTAGAGACGTTGCATTGCAACGTCTCTACCGGGCAAGGTTACGGCTTACGTACCGGCGCCTTAACTTCGATTGTCTTGCCGCTGCGAGTGGTGAGCTTTATCATCACCTCCTCGCCCTCCTTCAGGTCACGGGTCAGCCCAATCAGCATAACGTGGAAACCACCCGGCTTCAGCTCAACCTGTCCGTTGGCCGGCACCTCAATTGCCTCAACTGGTCGCATCTGCATAACGTTATTTTCCATAATCACATTATGCAGCTCGACCGTCTTAGCAACGTCGCTCTCAGCCTTGACAATGGCGTCTGCTGTGCTGCCCTTGTTTTCCAGCACCATGTACGCAGCGCTCACGGCAGTATTCCCGTATTCGTTGCCGTGGCTGTGACCACCACCCATCCCAGCCATCGGTGTGCTCTGCATATTGCCCTGCTGCATATTCCCCATCGCGCCCGACTGATCACCGGCCATATTCATCATTGCGGCCCGTACCCACGGATCGCGCACGGTAATACCGCTAGCCTGCGTCCCACTCTGGCTCGCGCCACAACCGGCCAACCCGACCACCATCATTGCCACCGCCAACAGCACCAATAGACGTCGCATGATATCACCTCGCATAGTTATCACTGCTTCTGCACAAACAACCACACTTTGCGCGCATGCACGCGCAATTGAACTACGATGCCGGTTGGAAGTGCATGTGACGAGGTGGAGGCGGATCGGGGGTTAGGATAACCGAAGAGCGCATAACCGGCAGGGCGGCGACGAAGCGTTGGATAACAACTAGCCCGCCGATCACGATGATCAATCCAAGCGGCCACAACTCATACCGTACCGGTGGCGGCGGCAGATCATGTTGGGCAGCCGTATGGGGCGCATCACACAAGAAAAACTCAACACCCGCCGAACTGGTATGCGGAAGGTAGTGGCAGTGGATGATGCAAGATAACGCCGGCCAAGGCCCGACCAAGAAGGCCAGCATCCATAGTATGACAGCGCGATGCGATGACGCTGTATTTGCGCCGATTTGCACAATCATCGAAGGTAGTATACAACAACTTGGCGCAACCGAAGTAGAGATCTCTTTACGATGTGGGGTATGGTGCGATGGAACGCCTGCTATGTCCGTTTTTTTGCTAGAGCAGGGTCTTCCCGCTGTTGGGGGAGATTGCTGTGGGCGCTCCGCGTCCTCGCAATGACAGAGGGACATACCCTCCGATCAGCGCTCATCTATGCACATCCGTCCCATCCGTGTCTATCCGTGTCCTATTCTCTCATCGTACTCTTCCCATACCCAGTGCCCCGCCGGACGCCCGATCAGATAAGGGTTGCCGTCAGTGTCACGGGCAACAGCGTAGATCACATATTTCCCCGCTGCCCAGCCCACCCATGCGGTAAAGAGCGCATCGGTCACATCGCGCCACCTTGTCGCCAGTGCTAGGTCACGGCGTTGCAGCGCCGTCCAGTCAGGGGGGATCGTGATAGCGATAGCGGGCGGATCATCTGGCGCCGGTAATAGTTGTGGCCCGCTGTTAAGCACAGCCACGCTAGGTAGATCGGCGAGCTTCAGCCGTTCGCCGCCGTCAATCAAACCGCGCTGACCATGGGCGCTGGCTGGCAGCCACGTGATAATAAAACGCGAGGCCGTCACCAGATTCAAGGCGTTGTGAACCGGGTAATAACCGCGCACAAATGCCCCAGCGACAGCGTGCAGCCGGTTGAAATTGAGCAGCGCATTAGGCAACTGCAACGGATCGACCGTCCACTGAATGCAGCGAATGCCGCGTGCGAGCGCAGTATGGGCCTGCGCTCGCTTGAGGCGGGTGGCAAGGCCGTGGTTGCGGTAAGCCGGATCAACCGCCATTACCTGTGATTCGATAGCTAATTCGTTAGGTGCGGCGGGGTTGCCGCCGAAGCGGAAGAAGCCGAGCAAAAAACCGGCGAGGTGTTCATCAACGGTAGCTACCAGCGCGGTAGCAGGGCCAAATTCGGCGCTGAACAGGTCGGTAGGGTAGGGCTGACTATTCCACACAGCGCGGTAGAGTGCGGTAATCGCCGGCAAATCAGCAGCTTGGGGCGGCCCAATCCAGACCCCAGCGGGGCGAGATGCAGGTGGAGCGAACGTCACGCCATCGCGAGGGCGGTAAATGGTCACTAGGGTAGGGTGGAGTGCAGCAGTGACCAAATCGTCACGTAGACGCTGATCGAACTCGTGCAAGCGAAGAGTATAGGTGCGGGTACCGTCGGGAGTAAGCGCGCGGGGAAAAAGCAGACCAACGCCAACGAGCTGATCGTGGGCGTGAAACGTCACGACAATGCCTCCCATACGGGGGAAGGTGCTCTTGACAAAGTGTGGTGGCAGCAGCTCAGGATTGTGCGGCGCACCGAGCTGTTGCCAGAGGTGATCGATGGTTGTGCTCCACTTTGGATCGCTAGGGTCGAGTCGGTGATGGCTGAGTGATGTGGTCATAGCGCAAAGATGGGTAACGCAACGGCGCAAGGATTATATACCATAATTTAGACATAGCAGTTGTGTGCTTATACCCCAACACGATTATCTTTGCGCCTCTGTGCCGTTGCGTTTTGACCGCTGCGCCTACTATTCCCCGTCGACAAACGCGCGCAACCACAGCTCAAGCGTCACCAGCATCCAGAGCGCGATGCCCTGTCGAGGCCAGACCATGCCTTTGCCATCCATCCACGCTTGGATGGTCTTGGTTTGGAACAGACCACGAGCGCGGGCGCGCGGGCTAAGCAAGGTGTCGGCGGCGAGGTCACGGAGGGGGCCGCGTAGCCAGTGTTGCACCGGCACGCGCATGCCGCTTTTGGGTCGTTCGATGATCTGCGCCGGTAAGAGGTCGGCGACTGCCTGCTTTAAAATCCACTTTTCACGAGTGCCGGCCAGTTTCAATTCCGGCGGAATGGTAAAACTCTGCGCGACGATTGCACGGCTAAACAGCGGCGCGCGTCCTTCGAGGCCGGAGGCTGCGGTAATGCGCTCAACTTTGGTGAGGATATGGTGCGCGCCTTTAGTGCGCACATTGGTGAGCAAGAGCCGATTGAGGTATGAGGTCATAGTGGGGGCGTGGAGGTAGTGGATGACCCGCTCGGTAAGCGGTGGGGCAGAGCTTAAGGCCGCTTGCACGTCAGGATGCAACAGGCGCGGCAATTCATCGTAACATTTACGGTATGAGCGCAGGTACAAGTGTGCTCGTTGCTGCGGCGACAAATCGGGTTGTTGCCACTCGGCCGCTAGCATCGGTATATTCTTCGGCCCACCGAAGCAGGGATCACCACCCTCGCCATTCAGAATGACTCGCAAGCCATCGCGTGCCGCTGCTCGCGCCAGTAACAAGTTTGGCGTCGTCAGCGGATCACCGACCGGACAATCGAGCGCAGCCACTGTCTCTAGCAAGTGGTCAGCGATTTGCCGACCACTCACGTTCAGCACCTGATGGCGAGTGCGGCAGTGGGTAGCGACTAACTGCGAATAGGCCAACTCGTTGGGCAGTTTATCGCCGAAACTGATGCTATAGGTCTGCACCGGTGCATCGTGCAGGCGAGCAGCGAGAGCGGTGACCAAGCTCGAATCGACACCACCCGACAGCAAGACCCCTACCGGTTCGTGACGCGGTAGCATCGCCAGCATTACATTCTCTAAGGTGTGCCGCAAGTGCTGGGCATGAACTGATGGTGGTGCGCTTATTATCGCCTCGTGTGGCGTCCAGTAGAATCCGCTCGACCACGAGCCATCAGGGGCAAGGCGGATGTACTGACCGGGCAACACCTCATGCACACCGGCAAGCAGGGTTTCAGTGCCGGGAAGATACGCAAACGTGAGAAAACTTTGCACAGCGGCGAGGTTAAGTCGTGGGCGGAGAGCCGGCCAGTGCCGCAAGACATGCAAGGTCGAAGCGGCGGCCCATGCCAAACCAACCTTGGCATAAAACAGGGTGCGGGCGCCAACCGGATCGCGGATCAACGTCAGATGACGGCCATCCCACACGGCCAGCGCAAACATTCCTTCAACGTCGGCTAATGCGCCGAGGCCACAACGGTCGATCAGCGCTAGTAACAGTTCACCGTCATTCAAGGTTGCACTACGGGCATCGGCCAGCCGTGTGACCAGCTCAGCACGGTTGAACAGCGTCACTTCACCGACACCATCGAGCTGGTCGCGCCCATAGTACCGATACGGCCCGGCACTCAACCACGGTCGTGTGTCGGGAATACTGACGAGAAAACAGCCGGCTTTCTCTACGCAATCGGCAGCGGCGAGGCGGCGTTTCGTGGCGTGGTAATCGGGATCGTTGATCAGTGCAAGAAACCGGCTCATCAGCACTCCCACCCTTCTAGCCGAAATCGCTGTCAGCGTCGCTGCTATCGCCATCCCAACTGCTCGAAGTGCTGTCTACAGTACTGTCGCTGTCAATGCTAGAGATGCCACTGCTGCTATGCTGCTGCATCGCCGCGCGTAGTTCTTCTTCCTCTTCAGGACTCATCATCAGTGGCGGCCAGACAATGGCACCCATCACGCCAGCAAGGCCGATCGTGGCTAATATCTCGCCAAGACGGCCACCGAATGACGTTTCATTGAACATCACCGTGGGGCGGCCGTCGATGATCCACGCCGTGCGTCCATAGCCCTGTTCTTTACCGTACAGCACACGGCCATTAGCAATACGTTTCACAAACCCCTTGCCGAGCAGTTCATCAGTGCCATGTTGGCCGCGCGAATCTTGCCATGACACTATGCCATTGGGTAAACGCCGGCGCCACTCGGTCACACCGTTACTATAGGTACGCCGCACGCTCCCGTCGGGTAGCAATTCATCACGATAACGCACAACGTCATATTGTTCGTATCGCTGATGGGGATCGTATCTCACAATGGCTCCTTCCACATGGGCCAACTCATAAAACCGCTGTTTACGAAAAAGCGCCAACGTTCGGGCCACGAGACGGGTGTCGGCGCGGCGTACACAATAGCGCGCAAGGCACGCACTAATTTGATCGGATGCACCGCGGCTAGCTCAGCCTGCCAGCCGCGGTGCAGCCAACGCATCTCGTCATAGGCCAATGCCAGCTCGGTGAACACTGGTGGCGGCAAACCCCGCTGCGCACAGAGGCGCAACGCTTTAGCATGGCGTGGTCGCAAACCGATTGGTTGCACGTGCAGCGCCGGCGGCGCCGTCGTTGTACACCGCCACGCCCACCCAAGACCATTAGCGCTAGCTTCGTGCAGCAACAAGACCCGTGGTCGCGTTGCGCGGCGTAGCGCAGTAACGATTAGCGGCGGCAACGGCCAATCACTGGTAGTGAATACCGGACAAGCCAATTCAAGCTCAACCATATTTGCGCGCAGCATCTCGGCAATGGTTTCCTCTTGACAGATCAGGATCTGTGGGATGCCATACCGATCCAGCTCTTCAGCAAACGCAGATACGTACTCAGGCACGGTTACGCTAGGCGAGGGTAACAAGCCGGTGGGCGGCGAACCATAACGGTCAATCCACTGGCGAAGCGATTGCCGAAACCGCGTCCGGGCAAGCGGTGTTGGCAAAGTGACAGCGAGCCGCAGGTGTTTGAGTGCTGACCGTAATGGTGCCAACAGGGTAGTACAGACGGCGTAGAACAGTTGCGCTTCCGTGTAACGCACGCCGGTGTGTGCAAGATGCTGCACAGTCTGATCAAGGATGCGGAACGTAAGCGTATTCATAGACCTTGATCGTCGAGATTCTGCTCTCACTCATTAAGCAGCGGATGAGGATGCTTTGGGCCAACTCATAAACCCTACCTGTGCTACCCGCTTGCCTGTTAGGAGCAACGCGAGAAGCTTGGTTGGTGGCAGGCCGTGGAGCGGCGCAACATTTTCCTGCCGGAGCCATTTGATTTCGTGTGGTTGCAGGCGGCTAAACGTGGTGACTTTATCGAGTAGTTTCGGGTCTGGTCTCATTTTCAACACCCGCGTCTTTTGATTCACATCGCGAGGATTAATGCCCAGATCAATCACCGGATGATCGGGCGACAATTGCCAAAGCTGGTACACATCACGCATCAGTAGGCAGCCGTTGACACTCGCCTCGTGGAGCACATACACCGGCAAGCGGCGTGTACGCACTGCTTGCAGCCACGGCTGAACATGCTCATTCGCAATAGGCGGGAGCGCAACGACGCCGAAGCGTTGGGGGAGTTGATTAGCAATAATGAACGCGCGCACGGTAATGGATGGGCAGAGAATAACTGTCTGCATCGCGTTTGGGCTAATTGGTGGTAAGGCAGTGGCAAGTGCAGACGTATCTGTATGCAAGAGCAACTGCGGTGGTTTCCCGTATTGTTCAATCCATGGTCTAAGGATGGTGGTTTCGAAATGACCTATGGAAGGGAAATCCTGTCTTACTTGGAATATTCTGTTGTGCAGAAAGAGAATTATAAAACAATTAAACATAAAGAAAATAAAAAAGAAGATAATAGTAAGATCAGACCCTAATAAGATCGCCAATAAGATTATCAAAATGAGTATAGCAATAATAAAAGTAAGAATAAGAGAAAAACAACCCGATGAAAAGCGACCTCTCTTATAGTCTTCTTGATTGGATAAATTAGTACCAAGTACTTGTTCACTCGTGATATAAAGCGTGCCATTTTTACTCAAACGGTTGATCAGATCACGAAGTTTCAGGTCGTGAAGTCGAAACACATTGTCTTTCGGTTCTAAGACAAACTTACGCTGGCACTTACTACACGTTTTGTTCGACCGTTCACGGTAACGCAAATCGGCATGGCAGTATGGACACTTCATATACTTGCTCCGTGCTCAAGTTGGGAGGCCAACCAACGCAAGCGTAACGCTACTCGTTCACGCCACGTGAGGCGATGATGCGCCTGTAGGTGAGGTAGGGTTTGCTCCATCCGTCGCAAGACTGCTGCGAGTTTGGCAAAATCGACTGCTGGCTCATAATCGTGGTAATGTGCGTGAGCGTGTTGGGCACGCGCTTCAGCTTTGGCCGCCGTTATTGCGTAGTCTTCGTGATCTAGACCCATACCGGTATTTGCAATAAGCAGTACGAGTGGCTGATCAGCGCGATTGTTGAACGTGTGCGGCATCATGGCCGGAATATGGAGCATCATGCCCGGTTGTAACGGTACCGTCACAATCGCATCGCGTTCGGCGTCATATAAGCCACACGCCGCATAGCCAGTGCTGAAGACGAAGTGCTCGGTACCGTGAGCATGAGGGGTGAAGCCGCGATGCGCGGCGACAATGCCGAGCTTGTAGGTGGCATTCGTCGGATTGGTATCAGAAGTAGCGGTGTTGCCGATCAAGTAGCGGGCGAAATGACCTTGATCAATAAACGGTAGGAGATCGTCATCCTGCGCGGGGTCAAGTGGTTGCACACCATTGCGGCGTACCGTGAGCAGCGTCCCATCGCTGTCGATGATCAATAAGCTAGCACCTGCCGGTAAGGTCTGGTGGAGATCACGGATGAGTTGCCTAGACATAGTATCAAGATGCTGGAAGGTGCTAGAGATAGTGTGAACCTGACACAGCGAGGATCGCGCTTAGCATGGAGGCTCAGTATTGTGTTCATTTAAAGTGATTGTTAAGCCGTTATTAATTCTATAGCAATAACTTGCGAAGAGCTAACGTGTGGCGCGATTAGATCGGGTATGGCGGTATCGTTGGATCAACTCGCCAGCAACGGTTGCCGCCTGCACAGAATATGTTGTTGCTTCTTTCTGGTTGGACTGTAGCATAGATGCTATAGTTGTCACAAGAAATCGTTTCGGTCAACGTTGACCGGAGGAGGAACCAATGACAACCCCAAACATCATGATCGACAAAGAGATTGACGCACGCGGCAGTCATTGTCCCGGCCCGATGATGGAGCTGATCCGCGGTATTAAGAGTGTGCCGGTTGGTTCGGTGGTCGCCGTGTTGTCGAGCGATCCCGGTTCAGCCAAGGATATTCCGATCTGGGTGCAGAAGGCCGGTCATGAGTTTATCGGTGCGTTCCCTGAGCAGGGCTATACCCGTTTTGTGGTGCGCAAGACGCGCTGAGGTGAGTCGCCAAGCCGCGAAAAGGTAAACGCAAAGACGCAAAGGAACACAATAGGTGGATAACAGAATGCGTCACTATGCTCGGTGTGAGAAGAGTGCTACCCTTTGCGTTTTTGCGTTTTTTTGTGTGCGCCGGCGCAGGAACGGCGCAAGGTTCGCGTTGGGTTTTCCCAATGCGCAAAAGGTAAACGACTATGGTAGTCAAACAGATTGTTGTGTTAGGCGGCGGGGTCGGCGGCACGTTAGTCGCCAATTTGCTCGCTGGCCAATTGACGCGCAAACAGGCGCAAATTACGTTGATTGATCGCACTGGGAAGCATGTCTATCAGCCCGGTTGGTTGTACGTGCCGTTTGGTGGCGCGCCGCCGGAGCGTTGGGAGCGGAATGAGCGTTCACTGTTGCGCCGCTCGGTCGATTTGCTGATCGGCGATGCGATAAAGATCGATCCGAACGAACGCTACGTCGAGATGGCTGACGGCAGGCAGTTGCCATTCGACTATCTGATCATCGCAACCGGTGCCCGGCTTGAGCCGGACGCGGTGCCCGGTTATCGCGAAGGCGCTCATCATTTCTATAGCGCCGAGGGTGCGCTGCGCCTGCACGCCGCGTTGCGCGAGTTTACCGGCGGCAAGGTGGTGATTGGCGTGGCCGATATTCCTTACAAGTGCCCGCCAGCGCCACTCGAGTTCACCTTTATGCTCGAAGATGAGCTGCGCAAGCGCGGGTTGCGTGATCAGACCGAAATTACGTACCTCTCGCCAATTGGGCGGGTCTTTACGATCGAGAGTGTTGCGACCTTTGTCACGCCGATGTTGGAAGAGCGCGGGATCACCTACGAACTCTTCTTTAACACTGAGTCGATTGACCCAGTTGAGCGGACAGTTTCATCACTGGAAGGCACGACGCTGCCCTACGATCTACTGGTACTGGTGCCGCCGCATCGCGGTGCGAAGATCATTACCGAGTCTGGGCTTGGCGATGAGCAAGGTTGGCTACCCACCAATCGCGAAACGCTCCAGCACAAGCAGTTTCCTTATATCTATGGGTTGGGTGATGCCACCGATCTGCCGGTGAGCAAGAGCGGCGCGGCGGCTCACTTCGAGGCGAAGGTGATCGCGCACCGTATTGCCGGCGAGATTAAGGGTAAGCCGAGCGACGAGCGCTACCAAGGGCAGGTGATGTGCTTCCTTGAGACTGGGCGTGGCCAAGCGACCCAACTCGTCTTTGACTACACTCATCCGCCGCAGCCGCCTAGGCCGAGCGCGTACTATCACTACGAAAAGGCGTTGCTCAACCGAGCGTATTGGCATCTGGTGCCGACTGGGATTGTGTGAGGAAAGCGTTAAACGCAAAGGCGCAAAGGATGGTTCATACGAGCGGACGCAATGCGCAATGGAGCGTTTTGGCATCATGGGCCTTTGGCCTTTGCGAGTAACGGTCTTACGGGGCGACAGTGCCGTCGCCCCGTTTTGCATGGAATCTTAAGCAAGGAGGCAGTGTGATGGAGATGGAAGAGTATCCACGCACGATGGGCCAGCAATATGGTCGTCGCTCATGGGCCGAGCCGTGGAAGATCAAGATGGTCGAGCCGCTGCGGGTCATCAGCCGGGAAGAGCGTGAGGTGGCGCTGCGAGCTGCTGGCTACAACACCTTTTTACTCCGTTCTGAAGACGTATACATTGATCTGCTGACCGATAGTGGTACTAATGCAATGAGTGACCGGCAGTGGGCGGCGTTGATGCTGGGTGATGAGGCGTATGCCGGCAGTCGCAGTTTCTACCGGCTGGAAGCGGCGGTGCAGCAGACCTATGGCTACCGTCACGTCATTCCAACCCATCAAGGTCGCGGCGCCGAGCACTTGATCAGCCGGATCGCGATCCAACCCGGTCAGTATGTGCCCGGTAATATGTATTTCACCACTACCCGCCTACATCAAGAACTGGCTGGCGGCACCTTTGTCGATGTAATCATTGATGAAGCGCACGATCCGCTGAGTCAATACCCCTTCAAGGGCAATGTCGATCTTGACAAGCTGCAAACGCTGATCAACCACGTTGGCGCTAAACAGATCGCCTACGTCAGTTTGGCCGGCACGGTCAACATGGCCGGCGGCCAGCCGGTGAGCATGGATAACGTGCGCGCTTTACGCGAACTGTGCGACCGTTACGGCATCCGCATCTTTCTTGACGCTACCCGGCTGGTTGAGAACGCCTTCTTCATCAAAGAGCGCGAACCCGGTTACGATAGGCGCACCATCGCCGAAATTGTGCGCGAGTTTTGCAGTTACACCGATGGCGCATGGATGAGCGCTAAAAAAGACAGTTTGGTCAACATCGGCGGCTGGCTGGCGCTCAACGACGACCAGCTCGCCGATGAGGCGCGCAATCTGGTGGTGGTGTACGAGGGGTTGCATACCTATGGCGGCATGGCCGGGCGCGATATGGAGGCGCTTGCAGTTGGGATTGAAGAATCGATGCAAGAGGACTACATCCGCGCGCGGATTGGCCAAGTGCGTTACCTCGGTGAACTGTTGCTCGATTGGAATATTCCGATTGTGGTACCGATTGGCGGCCACGCCATTTTTCTCGATGCCCGTCGCTTCTACCCGCATCTATCCCAAGATCTCTTCCCAGCCCAAACCCTCGCCGCCGAACTGTATCTCGACTCGGGCGTGCGGGCGATGGAACGCGGTATCGCTAGCGCCGGGCGCGATCCCAAAACCGGTCATCACCACTATCCCAAACTCGAACTTACCCGTCTCACCATCCCACGCCGGGTCTATACCCAAGCCCACATGGATGTAGTTGCCGAAGCGGTGAAGGCTGTCTATGATCAGCGTGAACGCGCACGCGGCTTGCGTATGGTCTACGAGCCGCGCTACCTGCGCTTTTTCCAAGCTCGGTTTGCGCCGGTGGTGTAGGGGAGGCCCCCCACCCCCGGCCCTGCCCCTGTTGCCC
>NZ_CALLJH010000070.1:0-24308 GCF_938091255.1 uncultured Chloroflexus sp. | reverse complement strand
GTGGGGGAGGGGCCGGGGGTGGGGGCGACACGAGGGGGCCGGGGGTGGGGGGCCTGTCGGGCCGGGGGTGGGGGGCCTGTCGGGTCGAGGGTGGGGGGCCTGTCGGGCCGGGGATGGGTGACCATCCCCCCTCCTCCCCCGCGTGGGGGAGGGTCGGGGGTGGGGGGGCACCCACCGCGCCGAGGGGGTTGATAGGGGCGGAATAAATTCCGCCCTACGGACGCGGCGCGCCCGCGCGATGCTAACCGATTGCCAGTTTCACCGTTTTCGGCGATACTTGTGCCGGAAATAACTGTCAAAGCGGGCAGTGGAGTGGTAAGGTTTGTGTATGCACGAGTGGGAACGGATACCACGCGAAGCAGCGCGGTCGTTGGCCCGGTTGCTGCCGCGGGTCGAGCAGGCGTTCGCGGCTGTCGGGGGCAACGCCGCTGATTGGGCCGCATTCGAGCAGCGGTTGAGCCGGGAATGGCCACGTCTGTTTGAGTTGTTGCTCGGCTTGTACGGCAGCCAATACGACTTCTTTTATCATCTCGAACAACTGCTGATCGCGATGGCGCAGAGTTGGAGTGAGCGGCCACTCTGGCTCAAGCAGCGCGATGCTGCGCGTGAAGCCGATAGTGAGTGGTTTCAGTCCGAACGCATGATGGGCGGCGTGCTCTATGTCGATCGCTTTTGCGGCACACTGAACCGGCTGCGCGAGTTTATCCCCTATTTCAACGAGTTGGGTTTGACCTACCTGCACCTCATGCCGCTGTTTGCCGTGCCGGAAGGAAACAATGACGGCGGCTACGCGGTGAGTAGCTACCGCGAGGTGAATCCGCAGATCGGCACAACTGAAGAGTTAGCCGCATTAGCCCGTGAGCTAGATAGCGCTGGGATTAGTCTGGTGCTAGATTTTGTCTTTAACCACACCTCTGACGAGCACGAATGGGCGCGGCGGGCACAGGCTGGCGATCCCGACTATCAGGAGTTCTATTTCCTCTTTCCCGACCGCACGATGCCCGACGCTTACGAGCGCACGCTGCGCGAGATCTTTCCCACGGTGCGTCGTGGTAGCTTCACGTGGCGACCCGATATGCAGCGTTGGGTGTGGACAACCTTCAACAGTTTTCAGTGGGATCTCAATTATGCTAACCCAGCGGTGTTTCGGGCGATGGCTACCGAGATGCTCTTTCTCGCCAATCTGGGTGTAGCCGTGCTGCGACTCGATGCGGTGCCGTTTATCTGGAAGCGGATAGGCACTAATTGCGAGAATCAACCAGAAGCGCACCAGATTATTCAGGCTTTCAATGCCATTGCCAGAGTGGCTGCGCCAGCGCTCCTGTTCAAATCCGAAGCGATTGTCCATCCTGACGACGTGTTGAGCTACATTAGCCCGCACGAATGTCAGCTTTCGTATAACCCGCTGTTGATGGCGTTGCTCTGGGAATCGTTGGCGACGCGCGAAGTCAAATTGCTGACCCATTCACTCAGCCATCGCTTCCGACTGCCGGCGGGATGTGCGTGGATCAACTATCTACGCTCGCACGACGACATCGGTTGGACGTTTGACGACAATGATGCGCGCGCAGTCGGGATTGATCCATGGGGGCATCGCCAGTTTCTCAATGCCTTCTACACCGGTCGCTTTGCCGGTTCGTTTGCCCGTGGGTTGCCGTTTCAAGAAAATCCCGACACTGGTGACGCGCGGGTGTCGGGCACGCTTGCCTCGTTGGCCGGGCTTGAGCAAGCGTTGAGTAGCGGCGATCCGCACATGATTGATACTGCGATTCGACGGATCGTACTCTTACACAGCGTCATCTTGAGCATCGGCGGCATTCCGCTGCTCTACCTCGGTGATGAAGTGGGGACGGTCAATGACTACAGCTATGTGACCGATCCGGCCAAAGCTGGCGATAGCCGTTGGGTTCACCGGCCCGCACGCAATCAGGCTGCGATGGATCAGCGCCATGACCCAGCCACAGTCTCCGGTCGCATCTTTGGCGAACTAGTGCGGTTGATCCGGCTGCGCACTTCGTTGCCCGCTTTGCGCGATGGCGCGATGGAAGTCGTGCGCAGCGACAACCGCCACGTGTTGGCCTACGTGCGGCAAGCGGGATCGCAGCGGGTCTTGGTGTTAGCCAACTTCTCGGAATATTCGCAGCCGATTGCCGGCAATTTGTTACGCATGTACGGCCCCGGCGTTGCACTGTTTGATCTGATACGTGAGCAATCCGTTTCTGTAAACGAAGAGTTTATTTTGTCGCCATACCAATTTGTGTGGCTGATGCCAAGACCGTAAGGTTAACCGAAGTTATGAATTGCATAGTACAGTCAGATCATAGTTTTTTGTACATATCAATATGCATCCCATGTAATATTATCACCAAGGGGGCAGAATTTTGATGAATAACCACCAATCATCTCAATCCATCGTTATCCAGTCTAAAAGCGGGCCGGGATGTCTAATACGGGTTCTTTACTTTCTTTTCGTTGGTATCTGGTTAGGAGCTATTTGGACATTCATTGGTTGGGTGGCAATGGTTACAATTATCGGTATTCCGCTCGGTTTCTGGATGCTCAATCGTTTACCGCAAGTGATGACTCTGAAGCCGAGCACGCAAACGGTCGCTGTGTCGCTCCAAGGTGGTACGGTTATTGTGAAGCAGCCTCAGGTGCAGCAACTGCCGCTGTTCATACGCGCACTATATTTTGGATTGATCGGTTGGTGGTTGAGTGCTATCTGGCTAAGTGTAGCTTGGGGCATTATGGCAGTTAGTGGAGGATTAGCATTTCCAGTTGCGTTTTGGATGTTTGATCGCACGCCGATGGTGCTCTCACTGACTCGAATGTAGAATATAGACTGCGAGAAAGCCAGCCAGAGAGCGTTCCATCAACATCAGTGATAGCGAATTGGGATTGAGGATATATAATATTTACGAGTGTTTCACAACGCACACATACGACGTAACGCGGCAGTACCCCTGCCGCGTTGTTATCCTCTGGTAGAAAGGAGGTGAGAGCGATGAAGGCGGCCCAACTGCTAGCCGATTATGCCGATCATCCGGCCTTTCGCCAGATCTGCCGCACAGCCAACCAGATGTTGCGCGACGGGATGGAACCGGCAGCCGTGCGGCAAGAGGTTGCCGCTCGCTACGGTGTACCGCTGGCGACACTACGGTTGCGCGATCAGCCGCAGCCGCTGAAAATTATCGGTGCGCATCTTGTTGAACCGGGTGCCATTGATCAAATCCGCACCGCGTTGCGCTTGCCACCGGCGATCCGCGGCGCGTTGATGCCTGATGCCCATCAAGGGTATGCGCTGCCGGTCGGCGGTGTCATCGCGTATGACCGTGCAGTAGCTCCGTATCAGGTCGGAGTTGATATCGGCTGTCGCATGCACCTCTCGATTTTTGCTGAGCTGACGCCAGATGATGCGCGGCGTGAGCAGCGGCACTTGCTCGATACCATCACCAAGGTGACAGTGTTTGGGATCGGTTCGCCCAAGAAGCCGGTGGCGACTCACCCGATCTTATCCGATCCGCGCTGGCGAGCGACCAGACTGTTGCGCGAGCTGCATGAGTTGGCGAAATTGCAAATTGGCACCTCAGGCGGCGGCAACCATTTTGCTGAGATTGTGGTTGGGGAGTGGATCGATACCGGCAAGCCGTTTGTTGGCTTGTTGACCCACAGCGGGAGCCGTGGCGTCGGTGCGAAGATTGCTAACTACTACGCTGAATTGGCTGACCGCGAGACGGCGGCGATCGCGAAGGGAATCCCGCGCACGTATGGTTGGTTGAGCACCGAGAGCGAAGCTGGCCAAGAATATTTGTTGGCGATGCGTCTCGCTGGCGATTTTGCCCGTGCAAATCACGAGGTTATCCACGCCCGATTTGCCAAAGCATTTGGGGTTTCCGTCGAGCGGGTGATTGAGAATCATCACAACTTCGCGTGGGAGGAACCGAATGGTCTGGTGATTCACCGCAAGGGCGCAACTCCAGCCGAAGCTGGGGTGCTGGGGATTATCCCCGGTTCGATGGCGACGGCGAGCTACATTGTGGAAGGGTTGGGCGATAAAGCGACGCTTGCCAGCGCGGCGCACGGCGCGGGACGACGCTTTAGCCGTTCGGAAGCGCGGCGGACAATCACGCCGGCTATGGCGGCGGCGGTTGTGCGTGAGGCGGGGGTGTTGGTGCGCGGCTTGTCCGTTGATGAATCGCCCTTGGCCTACAAAGACATTGAGTCAGTAATGGACGTGCAGATCGCCGCCGGTTTGATCCGTCCGGTCGCCCGCATGCGCCCGTTGGTCGTCGTGATGTCCGGTACCTCTGGCGAAGACTAGTAGCAGCGCACGGCCTGCGCCGGCTGTGTGGTTGTGGGCCTCCGACACGTCCGCGCCGCGCGGCCCTGTACCGCTTATGCACTCACTGGGCGGGGGGAATCCGGCCCTGAAGGGTTGGGCGAGGGATACGAAGCCCACGGCGCGGGCTGATGGCCCCCACCGAATGGCATCGTAGACCGATACGAGGTAAAACCGCACTTGATACGAAGCCCACGGCGCGGGCTGATGGCCCCTACCTCTAGCCCCTCCCCCGCTGGGGGAGAGAAGGTGGGGAGTAGACAGTCTCCTCCCTACCTCCCATTCCCAGACTCGTTGCGGTCTTTGCGTGCTTCGCGTCTTTGGGTTGAGCATCTGTGCGCTGTTGCTTGCTGATCGTCTCTGGGATTGGTCCTCACCCCCCGGCCCCCTCGTCCGCGCTAGCAGGAGCGGGGGTGGGGGGTCTTCTGAGCACCCTCAGCGCTGTTGCTCGCTTTACGGCTTGCGTATGGCCCTCACTGCTCGCGGTATGGAAAAAACGCCCCCTCTCTCACCCGGTGAGAGAGGGGGCTAGGGGTGAGGGTAAGCGGTCATCACTTCTTATCAATTGCACCATTCACAACGCCCATCATCACCTTGCCTAACTCGGCCTGCGCCTCGATCACGCGCTGCATCGCCTCTTGCCAGCTCTGCATCACCTTCTGCACCTGCGTGCTGTCCCAGCCGCGCATCACATTGGTCGGATCCGACTTCTTCAGCATATCGAACCAACCCTCGATAAAGCGGGCTTGGCTCTCGTTGAAGTTGCGGGTCATCTCCAGCACCTGCCGGCTCCACTCAACGACAGCAGTGGGTGAAACCGGATTGATACCGGGCATTGACGGCATCCCCGGCACCGTCGGCATGGTTGGCATATTGACGCTGTTGGCGGCAACCGTCTCGGCCCACAACCGGGTCAGCTCAACCTGTGCTTCCAGCGTCTGCTTAACTGCTCCACGCCAGCTATCCACCGTCTTCTGCCAAGCCTCCGGGCTTTGCGGAGCTGCCATGTATTGCATTGATGCCATCCAGCTATCCCACACCTTCTGCTGCGTGCCGGTCCATAGCTTGATCATGTCGTTCGCTTGCTTTGTCCAGTCCATTGGAACCTCCATTCAGCGTTGTCCGCTGTCTTCCCATTTCTTATGCCTCGCGTTGTGCGGGTCTGTTGTCAGCGTAGAGGAATAGGTTACACTAGAGTTACTGATGTGTTTCAGTGCAACGATTTGACAGGCGACTGAGTTACAGGTGAACAGGGTGAGTATCGATATCTGCCCGCGCGCATTTGACAGAACGCGAGCGTCTATCTACCATACTGTCACATCAATCAAACTTTTGCGTCTTCCCGCCAACCGTTTGGGAGGTCAATGATGACCGTTATGGAGATTGCCGCGCTGCCGGCTGTCGTTCACATTCGTGAAGTGGGGCCGCGTGACGGGTTACAGAATGAGCCGGTCGTCCTCAGTACGGCGCAGAAAGTCAAGTTGATCGATCTGCTTTCGGCGACTGGATTGCAGGCGATCGAAGTAGGAGCATTCGTGCGCCCGCAACAGGTGCCGCAGATGGCCGATACCGAGGCGGTGTTTGCCGGCATTACGCGGCGACCGGGGGTGGTTTACAGCGCGATTGCCCCCAACGTAGTCGGGGCGCGACGTGCGATTGCCGCCGGCGCTGATGTGGTACAAGTCTTTCTAAGCGCCAGCGAGAGCCATAACCGTAGTAATGTCAACATGAGCATCGAACAGTCGCTGGCGCAAGTGGCCGAGATGGCTGCGCTCGTGCATGGGGCCGGCAAGCCGTTTGATGCGGTGTTATCGGTCGCCTTCGGCTGCCCATTCGAGGGTGACGTGCCGGTCGAGCGGGTGCTCGATCTCTGCCAACGTTTGCTGGATTTGGGGGCTGAGCAGTTGACGCTCGGCGACACCACCGGTATGGCGCACCCGTTGCTAGTGCAGGAGGTGGTGCGCGCGTTTCGGGCTCGCTTCCCGCGCCAGCCGTTGCGGTTGCACCTGCATAGTGCGCGCGGGGCCGGTTTGGCCAATCTGCTGGCCGGCTTGCAGTTAGGAGTTGATCTGTTTGACTCGAGCATTGGCGGGATTGGTGGTTGCCCCTTCGCCCCCGGTGCGCCGGGTAATCTGTGTACTGAGGATGTGGTGCATTTGTTGCATGAGATGGGCATTAACACCGGCTTGAACCTGCCGGCGTTGATGGCAACGGCCCGCGAACTAGAGCGGATGTTGGGGCATGAGGTGCCCGGTCAAACGATCAAGGCCGGCATTTGTAAACACCTCCGTGATCGCGAATCCGCCCTGTAGGGTCGCACCGCGGTGTGTCCCGATCCGGCGATGCGTGCCTCAGCGGTGGTGCGTCCAAGGAAATCATCATATATGGATCCACGTAACCGCGTTGTTATCATCACCGGCGCGTCGAGCGGTATTGGCGCCGCCACCGCCCGCTGTTTCGCTGCTGCCGGTGCGCGGCTCGTCTTGGCCGCCCGTTCCGCCGATGCGTTGGCACAGATGGCCGCCACTTTGCCGGAGGCGATCGCCGTGCCCGCCGATGTGGCCGATCCGGCAGCCTGCCACCGGCTGGTTGAACAGGCAATTGCTACGTATGGTCGTGTTGATATCCTCATCAACAACGCTGGAGTTGGTCTTACCGGGCCGGTGAGTGACCTTGCTCGCGCCGATCTGGAACGGGTGATAGCCGTTGACCTGTTCGGCCCAATCTGGTTGATGCAGGCAGTCATCCCGGTGATGCGCGCCGCCGGTCGCGGCCAGATTATCAACGTCTCGTCGGTGCTGGCGGTGCAGCCGTTGCCCTACTTAGGCGGCTATGCCGCTGCGAAAGCGGCGCTCGAGCAGATCAGCAACGCGCTGCGCATCGAATTGCATGGCAGCGGTATTGTGGTGACGGTGGTGCGGCCCGGCACGACCCGCACCGATTTCAATCAGCGCCGGCTGGGCAGTGGCCGCGAGCGGCGCCGGATGGCGCCTCCCGGCGTGCCACCGGAAGCGGTGGCGCGCGCGATCTTGCACGCGGCCCGCACTGAGCCGCGCCTCGCCTATGTGAGCTGGGCCGACCGGTTGGCATTGTTGGTCGGGCGCTTGGCGCCGGGGTTGGTGGAGGCGGTGTTGGCGCGGGCGTTTGCTTGGGAAGAGCAGCGGTAAGAAAGGCGTAGGGGCGACAAAGACGCAGAGGGAGAATCCGCAAAGGCGCCAAGAGCACAAGGGGCGCACAGTTGCTCTGATGTCATTGCGAGGGAGAGGCGAGGGCGCGGAGCGCCACCCGCTTGCCTCTGACTTAATCCCCGGCGATAGCGGGATGAATGGGTAGAGAGGGGAGATTGCTTCGGGGGTCACGCACCTGTGCAAGAACAAGCCCCCAACGGGGTGCCGGGGCGGAATGCATGCCGCCCTACGGTGGGGTGCGACACCCCTGCGTAATGAGCTATTCGCTATTTTAACGGAGCATTCGTTGTGAACCATGTACAAGCTCTTTTACGTCAGCCGGCACTCGACCCTGATGGCCAGCAATTGGCCTTCGTGACTGCCGGCGATGTTTGGTTGGTGTCGATCAATGGCGGTACTGCCGAACGGCTCACCGCCCATCCGGCCCGCCATTACGCGCCCCGCTTCAGCCCCGATGGCCAGCGCCTGCTCTTTGCTGCGGGACGCGACGGCACCGGCGATTTGTACATTCTCGATCTCGCCGGCGGCGCGCCGCGCCAGCTTACCTTTCAAGATGAGCCGTGCTACCCCGAAGCGTGGGCGAGCGATGGCGAGGCGGTGTTCTTTTCCTGCGATATCGAGCAGATGGGCTTGGCAATCTACCGGGTGGGGGTGCAGGGAGCGACACCAGCGCCGATCTACCTCGAACCTTATGAACAACTCGACCAAGTGGCGGTATCTCCCGATGGCCAGACGTTGGCGTTTACCAACCGGCGCGAGCGGTGGTGGCGGCGCGGCCCACATCCCTTTTCTCCCAACGAAATCTGGGTAGGGCCAACCCAACCTGATTACGGCGAACTGCGCCAATTGGCCGGCCCGTTTGGCCAACGTTTCAAGTATGCCGGCAAGCTCGGTTGGCCCCTCTGGGAGCCTAACGGTCAAGGGTTGTACGTCGTCTGTGATTGTGATGGTTACGAGAACCTCTGGTACATCCCGCTCACCGATGGCGCGCCGCGCCAGATTACCAGCTTTCGCGATGGTCGGTTGCTCTTCCCAGCGATCGCCCGGCGCAGCGGCGTCATCGTTTGCGAGCGGGGCGATGGCCAATTGTGGCGGATCGATCCGACCAGTGGTGAGGCGGCCCCCATCCCGATCCGGGTGCGGGTGGATACGAAACGCACGCCGGTGCGGATCGAACGCTGGACGAGCGGGTTTAGCGAGGTGCGGCTAAGCCCTGATGGCAAGAAGCTGGCGCTGGTGGCGCGGGGTGATGTCTTTGCCGACTTTGCCGATAAAGAGACTGAACGCGATCTGCGGCAGGGGCCGGCTTTTCGTATTACGAATACCCCGGCCCGTGAATGGTCGATTGCATGGACACCTGACTCGCAAAGCCTCGTCTACCTCTCAGATCGGCACGGCGAGATCGAACTCTTTGGCTACGATTTTGAAACCGGCGCGGAAATGCAGTTAACCAACGATAGCCGACCCAAGCTATTGCCGCGGATTGCGCCGAATGGCCATGCAGTCGCTTATATTCGCGATCGGATGGCGATCGATCTGCTGGAAGAGTTGGGCGGCCAACCGCGTGAGCTGTGCCGGGCACGGTTTACGGTCGCCGCCGATCTGTGCTGGTCGCCCGACTCGCGCTACCTTGCCTTCATTGCCCAAGACGATCACCTGTTTAGCAATGTCTACGTTGTGCCGCTTGCCGGCGGCGAGCCACGCCAGATCACCTTCTTGAGCAATATTGGCGGCGGCAATCTGTGCTGGTCGCCCGACGGCAGTTTCATCGTTTTCACTACCGAACAATACCGGCTGGAATCGCAGATTGCGCGCGTCGATCTGCGCCCGCCGCAACCGGTCTTCCGCGAGGCGGCGTTTGAACGGTTGTTTGAACGCGATAAGGAAAAGAAGGAAGAAACACCCGCTGATGGCGGCGCACAGAGCAATGATCAGGTAAGAACGGCGAAACCGCCGGCTGAGCCGATTGTCTACGAGGGCATTGAGCGGCGACTGCGCTTGTTGACGCCGCCACAGATGAATGCGGTCGCCGGCCCGATCAGTCCTGATGGGAAAGACCTGCTCTTCTTGGCGTCGGTGGCCGGCAAAGTAGATATTTGGACGATGCCGCTCGACGAGCCGCGCGCCGGCCAGCCGCCGCGCCAGCTTACCGCCAGCGATACGCGGAAAAACTTTTTGCAGTTTGCGCCCGACGGGCGGAGTTTCTACTACCTCGAAGACGGGCAAGTGGTGGTGCGGCGTTTCCCCGGCGGCAACGAACCGAACCGGTTATCGCTGCGGGCCGAAGTCGAAGTGGATTTTCATCGCGAAAAAGAACAAATTTTTACCGAGGCGTGGCGCGAGTTGCGCGACAGCTTCTACGATCCGACCTTCCGCGGCCAAGACTGGCAACAGGTTCGCGCACGTTTTGCGCCCTTGATTGGCGCAGTGCAAACTACCGAAGAGTTGCATACGCTGATCAATTTGATGGTGGGTGAACTGCGCGCCTCGCATCTCGGCAGCGGCTTCTACGGCTGGGAGAGCGATGATGGCTTTATCGGTATCCTCTTTGCGGCTGCACCACTGCTGCGTGAGGGCCGGTTGGTGGTGGAACGAGTCTTGCCCGATGGCCCCGCTGCGTTGGCTAACGAGCCGCCACGTCCCGGTGAAGAGCTGGTTGCAGTTGACGGAACGCGCTTGACGGCCACGCTCTCGCTACACAAACTCTTGCTCCGCAGTGCCGGCAGGCGGGTGCGGCTCACATTGCGCGCTGCCGATGCAACCGAGCGCGAGATTGTGGTGCGTCCGATCAATGCCAATGCTTACCAGCGGCTGCGCTACCGCGATTGGGTGGCGACTAACGAACAATATGTCCATGCGGTCAGCCGCGGACGGTTGGGCTATGTGCATATTGAAGAGATGAGCTATGCTGCTTACCAGCAATTTCTAGTTGATCTTGACGCCGAAACCCACAGTAAAGCAGGGGTGATCATTGATGTGCGGTACAATGGCGGTGGGTATACGGCGACCTTTGTGCTCGATGTCTTGATGCGGCGATCGGCGTTGCGCAGCGGGTTTCGCGATCTAGGGGCGACCGATGCCAGCCATCTCGCCGGTAATCGGGTGCTTGACCGACCTACCGTTTTGGTGACGAATGAGCGGTCGGCCAGCAACACCGAGATGCTGAGTGAAAGTTACCGGCGGTTGCGGTTGGGGAAAGTGGTCGGACGCCCGACAGCCGGCGCGGTGATCTGGACGTACAGCATTCAATTGCTCGATGGGGCATGGCTGAGTTTGCCGCGGTTATATGTGGTCACGCCGGAAGGCGAAGATCTCGAAGGCAGCGGGCGACCGGTGGATGTAGAAATTGCCCGTCCGTTAGGTGAGTGGGCTAGCGGGCGTGACCGGCAGCTCGATGCTGCCGTGGCAACGTTGCTCAAGGCCGTGCGGCGGCGTAAGTAGCCGCCAAGATTGTTGATCAACGGTATAATGGGACGTACAATAGAGCAAACTTGCAGCTCGGCAAGGTGATACCCTTTGTCGAATGAACCGGCGGCGCCGGCGCCAGCCCAGTGGTTGCGCAGAAAAGTGAGGTTGAAGATGTCGACCCTCGCACCCCTCCGCTTTTCAGTCTGTCTCGATATGATCTTCACCGATCGTCCGTTTGAACAGCGGCTCGAACATATTGCCGATCTCGGTTTTCGTGCCTATGAATTCTGGACGCGGCGGGGCAAGGATATGAATATCACTATCGCCTTGCAGACGGCGCTGCGGTTGCACTGCGTGGCGATTGCCGGTAACTCGGAAGCGTCACCGAATGATCCCGACCAACGGGCGCAATTCCGTGATGAGATTAGCCGGAGCGCGGCGCTGGCGGTTGATCTGGCGTGCGATAATTTGATTGTGCATGGCGGGATGGCCCGCGCGGATCTTGATCGCTCGACCCAGCGCGCTTATTTGCTTGAGGCATTACGCGAAGCGGCAGAGACAGCGTCCGATGCTGGTCTTAACCTGCTGCTCGAACCGCGCAATCCGATCGATCATCCGGGCAGTTTTCTCTGGTCGTCGGATGAAGGGTTTGCCATTGTGCGCGAGTTGGGTTTGCCCCACGTGAAATTGCTCTTTGATTGTTATCACCAACAAATTAGTGAAGGTAACCTTACGCAGCGGATTCTCGCGAACCTCGATCTGATTGGGCACATTCACGTGGCTGATGTGCCCGGACGCCACGAACCCGGTACCGGCGAAATTAATTACGAGCATATCTTTGGTGTCCTGCGTGAACATAACTATAACGGTTACGTTGGTCTTGAATACACGCCCCGGATTGATGCGGCGGCTAGTCTGCGCGTGGTTCGGATGATGGGCCAGTAACATATCTTTACCTCGCGTTTGTGTAAACGATGCGCACCGCACCTAGCGGTGCGCATTCTCTTTGCTGAAAGCCGGCTGGTTGGTATGATTTGCGTCCCATAGTTAGCCCCATTGCAATGTTGTATTCATCGTGAGTTCATTTTGCTAGGCTATAAAAAAATTAACTCTAGGTTATGTCTTGGGTTGGTCTGATGATGGGATGGACGGATTGGGCATTGGTTGCATATTTGGGGATGCGCTATCCACAACACGTGGTTTGCTTGCCAACCCATCGGCTTGCCTAACGATGGTCTATCTGCGCAATAGGTTGCTTCGTCTGCCGAAAGATACCACTTGGGACCACGTGAGCAATCTCGATACCATTAATCAGTGACCGGGAAGGAACTGCAATGAAGCCCGCTTCTTTCAATCTGTTCATCCGCGCGATGACTGCGGTTGGTCTCGTTACGGTGCTGTTCATTGGCGTTGGTTTCATCCAGCCGCGGATGGCGCGGGCGAATGTGCCTCCTTCGGCCTGTTCAGCAACGCCGCTATTTACTAACGGGACGTTTGTAACTGGAATTGGCAATGGTGCCGGCGGGGCGGATACGAGCTCGCCGGTTAGCCCTGATACCGGTTTTGGCTATCTGGCTGATCCGACCCGCACGCAAACCACTCCTGATGGCGTCAATCGCGCCCGGCTGGCTGATGATTTTACTGTGACCGGCAATGGTTGGCGTCCGTCAGCGATTACGCTGTACGCCTATCAGATTAGTAGCACCACTACCTCGCCGATTACCGGTGTGGTCAATCTGCGACTGTGGAATGGTCCTCCGGGCGATGGCGGCACGGTGATCGCCGGGCCAGTTGATGGAACAATCATCAGCAATCAATGGACAAATGTCTACCGCGTGCCGGCAAACGATTTGTTGCAAACCGGTCGACCAATTATGGCGGTCACGATCCAGTGGCCGTTCGGCAATGCCTCGCTGTTGCCGGGTACGTATTGGCTCGAGTGGGGGATAGCTGGTGATCCAGCGTTGCTCGGGCCTTGGACGCCACCCACCAATGCTGCTGCTGGCGATAATGCCCGGCAACTTAACTTGACCGGCGGTGATCCGGGGACATGGGCGCCGCGCGCTGATTACTCTAGCGGGCGAGTGGTTGGTTTGCCATTCGTGATCTGTGGCGACTCGATCCCCACGCCGCAAATGACGTCGCTCAGCCCTTCATCGGCGACGGTAGGTGGAAGCACTTTTACGTTGATTGTCAACGGTAGTGGTTTTATCAATGGTTCGGGTTCGGATCGCTCCATTGTGTATTGGAACGGTAGCCCACGTCCGACGACATTTGTGAGTAGTACTCAGTTGACGGCGGCTATTGACGCGAGTGATATCGCAACGGCAGGTACCGTCGATGTGACGGTGGTCAATCCCGGTAACGTCACCTCAAATGCTGCTACCTTCACAATCGAGAATCCCGCGCCTACGCTGACGAGTATGAGCCCCACGACGGCGACGGCGGGTGGGGCCGGTGTTACGCTGACGGTGACGGGCACGAACTTCGTGAGCGGGTCGGTCGTGCGGTGGAACGGGAGCGACCGGCCAACGACGTTCGGGTCGGCGACCACCCTGCAAGCGAGTATCCCGGCGAGCGACCTCGCAACGGCGGGGACGGCGAGCGTGACGGTGTTCACGCCGGGGCCGGGCGGGGGTGAAACGAGTGCGTTGACGTTCACCATTCAATCCAGCAACCCATCTCCAACCATTCCTACTATCACCAATGTCTCGCCCGATTCGATCACGGTGGGCACAACGGACATCACGCTCACCATTAACGGCAACAACTTCGAGAATGGGGCGGTAGTACGGTGGAATAGTACAGCGTTAGCGACCACCTTTGTTAGCGCGACCCAGCTCACAGCGACGCTGCCGGCGGCCCAGCGCAGCGGAGCCGGAACCGGTAATATCACCGTTGTCAACCCGGGTGGGGGCGAGTCAAACACGGTGACGGCGACGATCCGGTATCACGTTTCAGTGCCAATCATCATGCGGTAATAGATGCGCGGTTCGTCATAACTCATTGCCCCCTCTGCGGCACTACAAAGAGGGGGCAAGCATATGTATCGCGTACTGGCGATACATCACTCTTACAACATGCGCCCATCCAACAAATGCCCCATCCGCAACTGTTTGGCCAGCAGATACGGTGCGCTGTACGCATTGACCGGGGCTTGCAAGGGCACTCGCTCACGCACCGCGATGCCATACTGTTCGAGGCTGGCAATCTTAGCGGGGTTATTCGTCAGCAATCGCACCGAATCGATACCTAGATCGCGCAAGATCGCGGCAGCGATACCGTAATCGCGCATATCGTCAGGCAAACCCAAGGCGCGGTTAGCATCAACCGTATCAAGGCCCTGTTGCTGGAGCGCATAGGCGCGGATTTTGTTTACTAACCCGATGCCACGTCCCTCTTGGCGCAGGTAGAGCAACACCCCGCGTCCAGCTTGTTGAATCGCGTTGAGCGCCGCGGCCAATTGCTCACCGCAATCGCACCGGTGGGAACCAAAGATATCGCCGGTCAAGCATTCGGAATGAAGCCGGGCTAGCACCGGCTCTGGCCCGGTCAGCGCGCCGCACGTCAACGCCACCTGCTCTTTTTGCTCAGAATCGAGGTAGACCACAATCTGAAACTGACCAAACTTGGTCGGCAAATCGGCCATTGCCGCGCGGGTGATAGTGACGTGAGAAGGGATAATCGTCATACCTGAGCCTCTGGATTTTCAGAAGGGTGAAAGGAAACAATTGGGCGAGCCAGCGCGAGCGTGGTTATCACCCATGCGCCGGCAAGTAAAGCTCCGCTAGTGAGGTACGGCGCATCGGGGCCAAACGAGTCGAAGATCAAGCCAAAGCTGATTGGGCCGATCAACAGTGCGAAACTAACGAGGGCCTGCATCCCGCCGAGCACTGCACCCTGCCGGCCATAGCCGGCGCGCAGCGAGACGAGGCTAGTGATAGCCGGCACGGCCAAGCCCATCCCGATCGCGAGCATAGCGGCCAGCGGAAAGAGCAGCCAAGCGGTGTAGAGCGCCCATCCGACAAGTGCAAATGCCAATGCCATTAGCCCCAACCCACCGCTTGCTAGGCGTGCCTCGCCAAAATGGGGTTGGAGGTGACCCAGCAACACTCCTTGGGTTAACGCAGCGCAGATCCCGACAAAAACAAACAGTACGGCGTTTTGTTCAGGCCCCCATCCGAATCGAGTCAGGGTAAAAAGGGCAATATTGCTTTGCAATCCAGCAAACGCAATATTGAGCAGCACCACCGCGATCAGCAACGGGCGCACTGCCGGCAATTGCAATGCGCTCAATGCTGGTGCGAGCAGGTTATACGGTCGCAAGGGTTGTGGACGGCGGCGCTCAGGCGGCAATGACTCAGGCAAGGCAACGGTAGCGTAGAGCGCATTGAGCAGCGCAATTGCGCTGGCTAACAAGGGCGGAATCGCCAGCCCATACTGGCTCAGTGCGCCACCCATTGCCGCCCCGCCGATCAAGCCTAGCCCAAACGCCGCGCCAAGCAGGCCCAACCCGTGCGCGCGTTCGGACGGTGCCGTCACGTCGGCAATATAGGCCTGCGCCACCGGCATACTCGACCCCGCGGTGCCGCCGAGTGCGATAGCCGCAGCCAAGAACCATAAGGAATCGGCCAACGCCAAACCCAAATAGGCCAATGCCGAGCCGAACAGACAAAGCAAAATCACCGGACGGCGCCCGATCCGGTCAGAGACAGCGCCCAGTATTGGCGCCACCAGCAACTGCATCGCCGCATAGAGTGAGCCGAGCAGGCCAACGACCAGCGCATCATCAGACCATGTGCGCGCTATAAAGGGCAACAACGGCATGATGAGTCCGTATCCCAGCATATCAATCAGCACCGAACCGGCGACGATGATGCGATGGCGATTCAAAGAGGGTCTCCTTAAGGTAGCAGTCACTACCATGGTGTGTCCTGAACTTATGTGTCTCAGTGTCATTGCCAAGGCGCCTCGCACCCAAGCAATCTGCTGCGCAAACGTAAGCGATACCTAGCAAAGATCGACCAATCGGTTTATACCCATCGCCCTTTCCTCGGCAAAGAGAGGGATGAAAGCCATTCCAGCCAGCTCACCCAGCGCGCTGCATCAATTGGCGCGCCATTACCAGCACCGCCGGGCGCAGACGAGCATCGGCAACCAGCGGCGGGCCAAACTGCACCCGCACCGGTCGGGTGGCAAGGTGCGGCCACAACACTTGCACAATCGCCGCCAGCCACTGCCGTTCAGTCGGATTGCGGCGCAGATGGGTCAGCGGATGGCGCAATGCCGCTGGCGCTTGCACATCACTGACGATAGCTACTGCGACCGGTACGCCAGCCGCTACCCGGCCGAAGAAATCGAGGCTGGTTGACCATGAGTTTAACTCTACGATTGCGCTTGGGTCATGCGCTGGATCAGGCTCAATTCGACCAGCCGGGAAAGTAAGGACTGCGCCACCCTGCTGGAGATGGCGGACAGCGCTCCGCAGTGCTGCCATCCGGCTCGACGCTGTTGTACCCACTGGAATAATCGCTGTTGCGGTATGTGGTAGCGCCCGAATGAGCGGCCGTGCAATTGCCATAATCTTCAGATCGGTGCGACCAAGCGCCGCTATCAATGCCGCCGCGTCGAGCAAGCCGGGATGGTTGGCAACAACCAATAATGGCCCGTGGCGTGGCGGTGACGGGCCATCGACTCGCATACTGGGCGCGAAGCGCGCGCAGATCCATTGCGCACCTGCCGGCAACCCCGCTCTGCCAACCAGTTCATCGAACGTCTGCAACTGGCGGGCGAAGCGTTGGGCCGGCGGGCGGGCCAGCACCGTCGCGATCCCGCGCAGCCATGGCGGGTGGGTGATGCCAAACCCGCGCAGCATATCGGCAGTATTGAGCCAGATCAGGTCAGGGAGCGGATCAGGAGATATGTGTACAGGTGTCTGATAATTAACCGATGACACAGCCTGCATACTCAAGATCTTCAACGTTTGGTTATCGTGCATCAACGTTGTATTGGTATCATACCACTATTTACCCAAAAATCGCGGTACAATGAACATGCAGACCCTTGCCGGCAAAGGAGTATGGCTATGACAACGGTCACGATCAACGATGTCGAGATGGAAGCTCGTCCCGGTGAACGTATTCTCGATATTGCCCGGCGCAACGGCGCCCACATTGGCTTTGTCTGTAATGGTACTGGATTTTGCCAGACGTGCAAAGTGAGGGTGTTGGCCGGAGGTGAAGAGCTTAATCCGCCAACCGATCTTGAAAAGAACTGGATTCCAGAGCGGCGTTTGCAGGAAGGATGGCGATTAGGCTGCCAAGCGGCAATTCGGGGTAAAGAGTCGGTTGTAATCCTTACTAACGCTGAAGAACTGCGTCGCCAAGCGTTCAATATACTGAACGGAAACGTTCTCACCAATACTAGTACATTCGTTGGTAATCTGTTGGGGCAAGGCATTGATCAAATAGCCAGCTACCCATTTAACATGCTCAACGCAGTGGCCAAGATCGGGTTAGGCCGACTGCTGAACCCATGGCAATCAATGGAGCAGTTCAGCCAATGGCTGAGCGATTTTGGCAAAGTTTTCGACCAGACCCTCAATTCACCAGCGCCAGCCCCTGCTCGCGATCCGTTGGCTCAGGTGCGTGATGCCGCAGCCGAGGTGCGGCGGGCCAGCGAATAGGTGGTGTTCCGTTTCATCATAGGCCACGGATGACCACTGTCGGAACGGGTGAGCACGGATCAGAAATCCGTGCTAGTCCGTCCGATCCGTGGTCTATTGTACATGGGTGAGGTAAAAGTCAAGCCACCCATCGAGTCATGGTATGCTACTCAACGGCATAACCATATAAGGAGCAACCATGTCTACTGCACAATCTGCCCCGCGCACTGCACTCGTCGTCGTTGCCCACCCTGATGATGCCGACTTTAGTTGTGGCGGCACCCTCGCCGCATGGGCTGCCGAAGGCTGGGAGATTACACTTGTCGTTTGCACCGACGGCAGTGGTGGCGGCCCTGATGATGCCACCGATGTCGGCCCGGCGGCGCGTCGCCAAATCAGTGAGATTCGCAAAGCCGAGCAGCGCGCAGCGGCGCAGATTCTTGGTCTCAAAGAGGTCGTCTTTCTCGACTACCCTGATGGTATGCTGCAACCAACCCTCGAACTCCGCCGCGATATTGTGCGCCAGATTCGCCGTATTCGCGCCCAGCGTGTGATCTGTCAATCGCCAGATCGCGTATGGGCGCCGCAATACTCGATTCCACGCTTCCACCCTGACCATCTAGCTGCCGCCAACGCGACCCTTGCTGCCGTCTACCCAGCGGCGCAAAATGGGTGGGACTTTCCCGAACTGCTGGCCGAGGGCTACCCGCCGAGCAAGGTGCGCGAAATTTACATTAGTGGCGCACCGGTCTTGAACTATGCGGTTGATATTAGTGCGACCATCGAACAGAAACTGGCTGCCTTGCGCTGCCATGTCTCGCAACTAGGTACCGATCAAACCGAGATAGCCGTCATGGTGCGACGCTGGGCGGCTGAGCGCGGACAAGAGTTTGGGTTGGAGTTGGCCGAAGTATTTCACCGGGTAGTAAATGGTGAATAATAAATTGTAGAGCCGCCCGGCCGGGCGGCTCAGTCATTGAACAAGCGAAACGCGAATGGTAAATGACTACTAGCAATTGCAACTGGTAGCTGGTAAAATGGAGGGAGTACGGTTGAGCGCTCGTCGCTCGTTCGCTGCTCCTATCTATATCGGGTATTGACAATTGGCGTTGTATGAATATAATTCAATATACATTGAAATATTTTTTGCTCACTGATATCCGTCCTTGAGCTACACTCTCATTCGTGTATCACTCAATCTATGTTAAACTATGTATCCACTACCAAATCTGATCCTGTCAACCTCGACCTGCTGGTCGAGCGCCTCAAAGTCTTGTCGGAGCCGAAGCGCCTTCTCATCTTCAATCTGTTGATGGAAGGCGTGCATTGTAATTGTGAACTCAGTGAGGCGCTTGCACTACCGCCTAACCTAATTTCGCATCATTTAGGCAAGTTGCGCGCGGTTGGTCTCGTGAACACAGAGCGTGATGTGTTGGACTCGCGCTGGATTTACTACTCTATCAACCGTGCCGCACTTGAGGAACTCTATGCGGCGTTTGGCCTCTTTTTCGATCCAAACCGCATCAAATCACGCCGCCCGAACTGTGGCCCACAGCATACGATGTGCTTGCCCGAATCGTAGCGCTCTGCCTATACGCTAGACTCGGTAGCAAGACACCAATATTGTTAATGGAGCGTATCCATGTCTGTCGATATTTCCATGGTTAATTCCTTCCCCAATACTACCACCCCTGCAGATGTCGAATTCTTCGATCCGCCGATGTGTTGTCCGACAGGATTGTGCGGACCTACCCTCGACCAGACGTTGTTGGATGTGAACGAGATGGTGCTCTCTCTCCAACGTGAGCATTGGCGGGTTGAGCGCTATCAGATGACGAGCCATCCCCACGCTTTTCTAGGCAACGCTGACGTGATGAAACTGGTGCGCGAGAAGCAAATGGCAGCATTGCCGATTGTTGTGGTGCGCGGCAAGGTTATCAAAGTTGGCGCTTACCCAACTATTGACGAAGTGCGTGCCGCACTGAACGAGGCGTAGAAGTGGGTCAAGGCCGCATGATCGTCGCGTGCAGAGGCAGCACCTGCCATCTCGCTTGTACCTACCTGATCTAGCTCAGCACGCTCTTGACCTGATTTACTTGTGGTATAGCGCGCAGCCATGAACGTGGTTTAGCCAACTGCTGATGTGCTTCGTATCCAGCACATCGGCAACTGCGCTATGCCTTGATGTTACAGGAGGAAACTTACAATGACAATCCCTCTTATGCCATCCGACGCTTCAACGCAGTTCATCTTCTTCTCTGGGAAGGGTGGTGTTGGTAAAACCAGCATGGCTTGCACGCACGCTGTCCGCTATGCTGATGAAGGTAAACGCACGCTTATCGTTACCACCGATCCTGCCTCTAACCTTGCCGATGTCTTCGAGCAGAAAATTGGGCATCAGATTACACCAATTGCGCGTGTGCCCAATCTGTTCGCAATGGAGATTGATCCAGACAAAGCCACGCAGGAATATATTGATCGTGCTCTAGCACCTATCCGTACCCTGTTCCCACCGCAAATTGTGCAGGTGATGGAAGAGCAGATGAGTGGCCCCTGTACCGCAGAAATTGCCGCTTTCGACCGCTTTACCGACTTTTTGGATGCTCCTTCACAGAATGGCAGCGCCTTCGACGTCGTTATCTTCGATACGGCGCCAACGGGTCATACCATCCGTCTGCTAGAACTGCCCGCTGAGTGGAGCCAATCTATCGATGCGGCTGCGCAGGGTAGCGGGCAGACCTGTATTGGCCCAGTTGCTGCGATTCAGGACGCTAAGCATAAGTATGAGCGTGCGCTCGCTGCGATGCGGCGGTCAGCCCAAACTCGATTCGTCTTTGTTCTGCATCCCGAAGCGATCTCGATGAAAGAGACGCGGCGCGCGATCGAGGAACTCAGCAAACTGGGCATTCACAACTTCCAGTTGATCGTCAATGGCATTATTCCACCTGAGGGGACGCACAATCCGCTCTTTGCGGCCCGTGCCGAAATGCAGGCGCGTTACTTAGCGCAGATTGAACGTGAGTTTGATTACCCTACCCAGCGCATGACGTTGTTGGCAGGTGAGATCAAGGGTGCAGAGAAGTTGCGTCAGGTGGGCCGCATCTTCTTCGACGGTGCGACCGTTGGCGAGGAGTTCCAGCCGTTGCTCTCTGCGAACGGCCCTCACATGCCCCAGTGGGATGGTGCTGACGTGCGGGTGCGGCTAGTACCAAACGGCCAGCGGCGGACAATCTTTTTTGCAGGGAAAGGCGGTGTGGGCAAGACAGTTGCCTCGTGTGTGACCGCAGTCTGGCTGGCGCGTCAGGGGTACAAAACCCTGCTGTTGACAACCGATCCGGCTGCACATTTGGGTGACGTGCTCGATACACCGGTTGGCGATGAGGTAACCCCGGTAAGTGAGCAGCCGAATCTGTGGGCGGTGAAGATTGATCCGAAGGCTACTGCCGAAGCCTATAAGGCGCGCATTCTCGATGATGCTCGTCAACGTGGACGGCCTGAGTCGGCAATTAAGGTAATGGAAGAGGAACTCAACTCGCCATGCACCGAAGAGATTGCTGCGTTCGATAAATTTATCGAGTACGCCTCACAGGATGATTGGGATGTCGTTGTCTTCGATACGGCGCCAACTGGGCATACGTTGCGCTTGTTGGAATTGCCAGTGGACTGGAGTAAGCAAATTGATGTGAAGGTGTTTGCCTCAGTGGATACGGCAGTGGCTGATGATGTAGCGAAAGCCCGTTTCGGTAAGGTCATTCAAATGATGTGTGACCCTGCGCAGAGTACGTTTGCTTTCGTAATGTATCCAGAGTCAACACCGATGCTGGAAGCGTGGCGAGCCGCACAGGAATTGAGCTCGGTTGGCATACATCCCGGACTGGTAGTTGCCAATATGGTCATTCCACCCGAACAAGCTACCACGCCGTTTGTCCAGTCCCGCCGGGCTATGCAAGAGAAATATTTGGCAGAAATCGGGAAGCGATTCGGGGTACCGGTTGTTCAGTTCCCGCTCTTGCCGCATGAGGTCAAGGGGTTAGCGATGCTGGCAGGGTTGGGTGAGCAGGTGTACGGAAAGGTAACGGTTTCGTTTGCGGCGTAAGGTGAACAAAGTAAGGAGGTCACGATGAAAACGCCAATGGAACTCTTAAAAGAATTCGCTCCTGAGTTCACCAAGAACCAAAAAGAACCGAATGGACGAGAAAGCCCTGCTCTTCGAGCATCCCAATTACCAATCAGTGCCAGCTAAATACAAATTGCTTATTGGCATCGCAGCAGCGGCAATTGCCGGGTCGGAAGTGTGTACTGAAATGTGGGTCAAAATGGCTAAAGATCAGGGGGTCACCAACGCAGAAATTGTCGAAGCGATGATGGTGGCACGATACATGAAACAAGCTACCGTTAACGATACGGTGAGCAGCGCACTACGCTTGCTGTCGTCGCAGTAAAAGTGTCAACGCACTGCAAGATGTTCATCGTGTGATGAACGAATCAGTTCGACATAACCGATAAGGTGGTCAGGTATGAACCAGCCCATACTCGTTCAAATCATCGGCGCGCCGATTGCTTGTGCTGACGGCGTGAAAGATACATGGCGAGATGTAGCACGCTGGACGGCAGAGCAATTGAAGTTGCGTTTTGATGATCGAGTGGAAGTCACGTACTACGACCTGTTCGATGCCGATTGCCCATCTATTCCTGCCGGTGCGCAATTGCCACTCGTATTAGTCAATGGCGAAGTTGTCAGCAGCGGTGGGAAAATTGCTATTCCGGCCATTCGTCGGAACGTTGAGCGTGCGCTCGAAGTGTTGCCCAAGCCTATCTCAGGCTGAGGAGGAATCTATGGATGACCTTGTCTTCGATCATCTTGAAATCGCCCCAGTTGAAGTTGTAAAACATGCTGCGCGCGACTTTGCCACTGCCTTAGCGGAGTCGCCACAGTTCAAAGTCTTCGAGCAGATGACCGAACGCTTTCGGCAGGATCAATCGGCGCAGCACGTCTTGCAAGCCTATCAAGAAAAACAGATGGCTTGGCGTGCGCTGATAATGCTCAACGCCCTCAGTCCTGAACAGAAAGCCGAACTCGAACGGCTGCACAGCGCGTTTGTCAATCATCCTACGGTGCAAGACTACCTCAAAGCGCAGACCGACTTTGTGACGTTATGCCAGACTCTCGGCGACGCTATTTCCGCGTCGATCGGTTTAAACTATGCTGCCGCCTGTGGGGTCAATTGTTGCGGATAGGAGGCTTTCATGCAGCCAACGGTATCTCCTCATCTTCAAGCGGCTACCCAATCTTTGATTGAAAGCCTGCTGGCGTCCGAAGTATTCATTCGCTACAGACAGTCCTATGCGCGGCTTAATGCTGACCAAGAAGCATGTTCTCTGTTGGAACAGCTTACCCAGTCGCAAGTTCGCTTGCGCCAAAAACAAGCCAACGGTGGTGTAACTCAAGCCGAAATTGACGACCTTCGTCGACTGCAGGCCAAAGTACAGCATCATCGGATCATCATGGACTATGCTCAGGCTCAGCAGGAGGCGATCAACTTCCTCCGTGAAATCAATGATGAGATCAGCGAGCTATTAGGCATCAACTTCGCAACGTTTGCCAACCACGCAACGTGTTAGGAGTGATCTATGCCACTGTATGATTACCAATGCCAAGATTGCCAAAAGACCTTTGAGGTGCGTGCCACATTGAAGGAAAAAGAAGCAGGGCTGCAGCCGCAGTGTCCGCATTGCCACAGCTTACAGACGCGCCAGTTGCTCACGTCGGGCCTGTTCTTGCGCAAAGGTAGTGATAGCTCACTCTTTGCTGCACCCGTCTGTGGGCCAACTGCCGGCCCGGGTTGTTGTGGGTCGTAGGAGTTTCCCGAGTAGACGCGAATGGCCGAGAGCGCATTCGTGTCTTTCTCTATACTGTATTCGTAACGTGTCAACGGAGCAAAGTTGACGCCGATGCCAGACTCAGCTATACTACACAACGGTGGGCCGGTAGCTCAGAGGTAGAGCACCTGACTTTTAATCAGAGGGTCGTGGGTTCGATCCCCACCCGGCTCACCAAGATGAAGAGTCTCGCATCACAGTGATGCGAGACTCTTTTTTTGTGGAGAGATAAGAGCACCTCACCTCCCCGTCATCAGCACTGACGAGGGAGGCAGGCCTCCCGTCCGTGGGGTTGGACGGTGGCGACTAGGCGCTATGTGCCCCTCACTCCGGCCCTCGCGCTGGAGGGCGGGGGTGGTGGCAGTGTAGGACGGCATTCATTCCGCCCCTCTCAATCCGGTGGGGGGAGGGGGTACCCTGTCATTGCGTGGGCGCGGAGCGTCTGAAGAAATCACCCCCGGTGGGCAGCGAATGCGGAACAGGTGATGCTCCTTTACCCCGACCCTCGCCTCGGTAAGAGGAGAGGGGGGTGCCCCGCTCCCCGCCGGGGAGCGGGCGAGCTGCACAGCCGTGGGGCTAGACGGCTGTGCGCGGTTGCTGTCACGCGCTTTTAACGCGGATCGGACGGCGCACGGCAGTGGGGTGCCAGCAGGGAGTGGGTGACGGTTCGGGGGTGGGTTGAGGGTCGGGCTGGGCAGATGGCGCTTGGTCAGGCGGATTGGGTGGCGCGGGCGGGACGGCGGGCGGGGCGACGTTGAGCAGGCGGGTCAGCAGCGACATAGGGTCTATCCTCTCGGCTATGAGATGAAAAGGTATTCATATAAGAAAC
>NZ_CALLJH010000069.1:0-15682 GCF_938091255.1 uncultured Chloroflexus sp. | reverse complement strand
GTGTTGCCGTCGGTTCTGATGTGGGCTCTGGCGTCTCCGTGGGGGTGTCGGTCGCCGTGGGCGCGAGCGTCGCCGTGGGCGCGAGCGTCGCCGTGGGGGTGACGGTCGCCGTGGGCGCGAGCGTCGCCGTGGGCGCGAGCGTCGCCGTGGAGGTGAAGGTCGCTGTCGGTAAGGGTATTGCCATCGCTGATGGCGATGATTGCACTGTTACCGTTGTCGCCAGTGTTGTAGGCGTCAAGCTAGGCCGCACTGCTGGTGCGGCTGTCGTCACTGTTGGTATCGTCGCCGGTGTTGCCGTTGCGAGTATCGCCGGACTAGGCAGCCCACCAATACCGCTTGCCGTTGGTGTGGGTGTTGGAGTAAGCCGCGGCAAACTTCCGCCAGCCGGAGGTGGTGTTAAAATAGCAGTGGGCACAAGTGTCGGCGTCACGGTTGGCGACTCCGGATCGATCCGTCCCAGTGGCGGCGGTACTTCAACAATTGGCGCTGGTGAAAACCGGGTCGCTTGGCTCGTTGGTATCTGCGTGCGGCGCGCAATCTCGGTGGCAACCAGATTGGGCAAATCGCTGGCCGGCGGTGCAAAGCTGAGATCCGCCGGAAATGGTTCGTAGGCGCTAAATGCACGCGCCGCGCTAATGCTCTTAAACGGCTCATTCGTTGGGGTGAGGAACCAAAAGACGAGTTGCACCACGCAAATCATCGGCAGCAGCGCGCATAACAACGCTACCACGACCATCCAGCGCAAATAATCGCGTTTAGCCGGCCACTGGTTATTGCTCAGCGACTGCACGGCTCTGCTCCTGTGCGCAACGGAGCTGGATGGTAAACGTGCTCCCCTGACCGGGAATGCTCGTCACAGCGATCGTTCCTCCCTGCAGCTCTATCAATTGGCGCGCGATCGCGAGGCCAAGCCCGCCGCCGCGTTGGGCGGAGTTATTTCCGTCAACCCGTTGAAACCGAGTGAACAGCCGCCCAATCACATCTTCGGGAATACCGGGGCCGGTATCACTGACTGCCACCCAAACGTCACAGCCCGCAAGGCCGGCGCTAATCAACACGCGGCCTTGCGTCACATAGCGCCGAGCATTGTCAAGTAATTGAGCCAGCGCTTGCTTCAACAGTTCTCGATCTGCCAGCACCAATGGCAGATCTTCCGGCAAAGCAAGGGTAACTTGCACGCCGCGCTCGCGAAACGCGGCATACAACGGGCGCAGCACCGATTCAACGATTGGCGCTAGTTCAATCGCCTGTAGGTTAGTCTCGATTTGACCCGAATCAAGATTGGCCACCATTATCGCATTATTGACCAGATGGGTCATTTGGACGGCGCTTTGCCGGATCTGTTCTAACATCTCGCGCTGCTCGGCATCAAATGCCGGGATTGCTTGCCGCAACAAGAGATCGGTATAACCGCGCACGACGGTGAGCGGGGTGCGTAGTTCGTGGGAAATGGTCGCGATAAAATCGGTCTTCGCCCGATCGATCTGGATCGAAGCCGTGATATCGTGTAAAACGATTACTTCGCCTGACGATCTACCATCGGCGAGGCAAACCGGTGATCGGCTGACCGTCAGAAAGCGATCGCCTATTTTGATCACTTGATCTGGCCGGCCAAACAATTCTGAGCGAACTTCGCTCCTATTGAGCGGTAATTGACGCAGGTGCAACTCACCGTTGACTGGCAACGCCGGCTGCAACATCTGCTGAGCGGTAGGATTGAGCAGCACAATCCGGCCCCGCGCATCACTCACAATCACCCCATCACTGATCGAAGCGAGTATGGCCCGTCGTTGTTCAGCGTCGTACTGCGCCGCTTCATATAACAGCGCATTCACCAATGCCACTGCGGTCATATTGGCGATCACCTGCAAATGGGGTAATACTGATGTTGGGAAAGCGGCAGGTTCGGGATGGGCAAAGATAAGCCCCCCGATCGTTTGCTGATCTTGCTGCAAAGGGATTGCCAACGCACTGGCTACACCAATAGCTGCAAGGTGTGAGTCGACGTAGGGCGTCAATTGCGCTTCACCCGGCATCGCCAATGCGGTGAGACAGTGGCTGGTTAGCGCCGCATAGCTAAGCGGCGCATCAGGCCGCAATCGGAATTGCCACCCATCAGGTGCCGGCACGACCGCGATCGCTTCCATCTGAGGCAGCAGATCGGCGGCGCTGGCGGTAGCAATCTGCAAGATCGACTCGATGCGCAGTTCGCGACTGAGCTGGCGGCTCGTTTGATACAAATGCAACAGGTGGGCAGTCATTTGGTTAAAGGCCAACGACAGCCGTCCCAATTCATTCTCTTCGGTAATGACGCTCCGGCGGTCGAGCTGGCCAGCACTCACCGCATCAGCTACCGCCACCAATTCATGAAGCGGGCGGGTAATGCGACGCGCCACCCAATATCCGACCAATACTGCGGCTAACGCTAATGTTGCTGTCACTCCCAATACCGCGTTGCGGCTACTGGCCCACGCGCTCAAAATAAAATCGCGTGATAGGCCGACGGCAAAATAGCCGCTCTGCGCGCCGCGGATGATCAGCGGCGCATACACCAGTTGGTATTCATAATCGCCCACACGGGCCGTCGTAAGCAACGAACAAGCCGGCACGTTGACTCGTTCAACCGGCGTCACTACGCGACCGCTCAGACTGCCAATGTCAAGACACGTCCCACGTTCATTAACTTCGGTCAAGAGCGCGAGTTGGGTTGGGTCAAGCGGTAACACCGGCAGAAAGCTCGTGGGGGCAGTCGTTGCTAACAGCGTGCCATCGCTCTTCAACAAAGCCGTTAGCGCGGCTTGACTACGTTCTTGGAGGAAGGCCAAGGTGCGATCGAGCCGTTGCGCTACCAACAAACCACCGAGCAACTGTGGCGGTTCGTTATCACCAGCGCGCGCATAGAGCGGGGCAACAGTAAAAAAATGGAGCACATCGCTGCCATCAGACTGGCGAAATGCAATCAATCCGCTGTATTTGTCACCGAGCACGTCACCATCGCCAATCGGCGTCTGCACACCGCGCAGCACATTCTCGATCAGCGGCGAGCCAGCAAGGTTCGTGCCCACATAACGGATGGGAACGTCGCTGCTTGGCGCACGTTCCCAATCGAGCAACGCTAAGCCAGTGGGATCAAAGATGACGAGACGATCCGGGGCAACGTTCTCATTGCTCTGACCAAGCGTCCACAAGCCGCGCAACGCCAAAGCCAGCCCATCTTCATCACGCTGCGCGATCGCATCAACTACAGCCGGCGCACCGGTATCAGCATTGGCAGTGGTAAAGGCAATCTGGCCGAGGTAGGCAATATTGCTAATTTCGCGCAACGCGAATGTTTCGGCAAAGTTACGCGCAACCTGCCCAAGCTGGTTATTGAATCGCTCTTGCCAGCTACCGGCCACTAATGTCATAGCAATGCCTGATCCTACCAGCATCACGATGATCATCAGCAATAGGTAGGGCAGGATGATCGTATATTGAAGGCGTGAGCGTAGGATACGTATCATTTGCCGCACGGCGTCACCCCCCTGTTGAGCCATTGATTAGGTGTGCGGCGACGACTCGTTGCCAGTATAGCCGATGATGGTCACAGGCAAGAGGGGGTCTTGTTAACAGTTTTGTCATCTCGCGTAGGATCAAGCGAGATCACTGCGCAACCGGCACTACAAACGCAAACGTGCTGCCGCTTCCCTCACGGCTACGCAACCAAATCTGACCATGGTGCGCCTCAACCGCTAGTTTGCAGAAGGTAAGGCCAAGCCCGGTACCACGCGCTTTCTGCTGCTGCACTTGACCAAACTTCTCGAAAATGCGGGCGTGGTATTGTGGCGGAATACCCGGCCCTTCATCACTCACCCAATAGATCAGCCACGAACCAGCCGGCAGAGCTGGCAGTGACAACGGAATATCAGGATGCATCCCGTCGTTAGTAGCAGCAGGCAGCAGAAGGTGACGCGCGCCAATAGTGACGTTACCGCCACTCGGTGAGAACTTAATTGCGTTATCGATCAGATTTTGCAAGACGCGGACAATTTTCTCGCGGTCAGCTTCGATCAGGGGCAAGCCAACTGCTAAGTCTTGGACCAATGTAATCTGGCGCTGCTGCGCGTATGCTTGCAAGCGTTCGATCGCTTCATCAACCACCGCGTAGGGTGAGAGCGGTTCAAGATTGAGCGTCATCCGTCCCTGCTCCATCTTACTAATATCGAGCAGGGTATTAACCATTTCGAGCATTGTTTGACTTCCCTGATGGGCAATGCTCAACAATTCCTGTTGTTGGGAGGAAACCGGCCCACCCAAACCGCGCTGCACCATCATAATGCCATTCATAATGGCAGTCAGTGGCGCGCGTAGATCGTGAATAAGCATACCGGTGTAATCTTCACGCAAACGGGCCAGTTCGCGCTCTTTCTCAATATTCTCAAACAGCGCCAGCCGTCCAATCTGATTCCCCGCTGCATCGAGGACCGGCAAAATAGTATGGCGCAGATATCGAATTGGCCCTTCCACCAATTCAATTTCAAGGACGCGATGCGGAGCGCCATCGTTAAGCCATGCCGGTTCTTCAACCACCTGCGCCCGCTCAAGTAATTCCGTGATCAGGTCATCAATTTGGCGTCCCACGAGCGCATCGCGAGAACAGTTATACAAACGAGCGGCAGCCACGTTGCTAGCGACAATCACCCCTCGCATGTCTGCCATCAAAATGCCGTCGCTAGCGGAATTGACAATCGCCTCGAAGCGATCACGTACCGTGCTGACCTGCTGAAACAGACGCGCATTTTCCAGCGCAATCCCAATCGTTGCCGCCATGCGGTTAAGCCGAATTGCCTCTTCCTCGGTGAAATGGCCGCTACGCTTATTCAGCAGCTCGATCACGCCAATGGTACGCCCTTTGACAACAATCGGCACACAGAGGATCGACTTCACATCATAGCCGATCCCCTCACTCACCTCACGGTAAAACCGCGGATCGTTATCAGGGTCATGCACAATCGCGTACTGCTGGGTGCGCGCCACATAGCCAGCGATCCCCAATCCCGGCGGTATACGCATCCCAACGAGCTTCTCTTGCCCTTCTTCCAATGTCATCACAAACACCAGTTCCCCCGTCTCTTCGTCGAGCATCAGCAATGAACCGGCATCGACCCGGAAGAACTGGTTTATTTTTTCCATCACTAAATGGTAAATATCACGCGGATCGAGCAAAGAGTTGACCGCCGCCGCAATATCATTCAGGGTCGCCAACTCGGCGTTGCGATGTTCCGCTTCCTCGATGGTGCGGAAAGCCGTGATAGCTGCTGCCAATTGGCTACTCATTAGGCGCGCAATGCTCACCTCTTGCTCGTTAAACCGGCGCGATTGCCGCAGGGTCGCGAAGGCTAATGCGCCAATTACCCGATCTTGGGCCACTAACGGAATGATCAGGAGTGAGCGCACCTGCGCTTCAAGCAGCGTCTGCAGCAAGTTGATAGCAGTTGGCGAGCGATTCCCCTGCTGTAATATTTCAGCAATATCCACAATCTGCAACGACTGGCGCTGTTGCAAGGAATTCTGCACTAGTGGCAAATCGCGCAGCGGAATTGGCGGCGGCAACGAAACGCGCGGCGGAAAGGTGCTGATCAGCGCGATAGTCTCGCCGCTAGCATCAAGCTGCAACACGCCGCAGAGCGATACGCCTAGCCCTTGCACAAACTCGTTCAGCGCAAGCATCAGCAACTCATCAAGAGTCGCCGCTATCTCAATCGCGGTTGCGATACGTAGCAGACCTTGGGTACTTGACTCTGATTGACCAATGGCAGGTAATCGCTCGCTCATAGTGATTACGAATAACTGGCCAGCCGGTAGATATCCATCGGCTCATCACCGTTCTGCAAACTGACCGGCGTTAATGGGTCAAGGGTAAATTGATCAGCCTGCGTTGTTTTCAAAACAGCCGCAGTTACGACAATCTCATCGTTACGCGCCAATTGGCACAACCGGCGCGCTTCGCGCATTGCCGCGCCCGTCCATGCCATTGTGACCGGTTGATCGCCACCGAGCACACCTACGGCAAGTTGACCGGTGGTGACGCCACCGGCTATCGCGAGATCGGCGCCAAACTGCTGGCGCCACCGCCCACGCAGGCGTGCGATAGCGACCTGTACCTGCTGCGCGGTCTGCAACGCTCTTGGCGCATCGTCAAACCGCGGTTGTGGAAAGCCAAAGACAGCACAAAAACTCCGTTCATCGATGGCGACATACGCGCCTTGCTGCTGATAGACAATGGCCCGGCATTCGGTGTGGAACGGGTTGGCAATATGTTCAACCAATTGATGCACCGTCACATCGGTGAGGCGATCCACCCCGCGCAGACAAGCATAGAGCAGGGTTGCAGTGATGACCTGTGGTTGCAGCGCCTGCATGGCTTTCGCTTGATGAGCAAGCAGATCACGGATCACATCCGGCGCAAGGTACATACCCAGTAACTGGCGTGCCTGCGTGATTTCCGGCGGCTCAATAATCCCTGCATAACGATGGTGAACCATCATCGCCACGGCATAGGCCGCGAGGGCAGCAACAAGGGCTAAGGCGCGCTGGCTGTAGCGATATGGAGTCGAGTCAGCCAGAGTCAACACTCCTAACGGACGATCGCCGTGAAATAGCGGCATTGCCAACGCCGAGCGCATCAATTCTAACCCCGGCGTGGGGATCCAACGCGTATCACGCTCAATATCATCAATAATCGCACCGCGGCGCATGCGCAAGACCCAACCGGCCAACCCATGCTTGAGAATCGGTGCCGCTGCAAGATTCAGCGGCAACACATCACCGCCGCTCAAAGTGATGCGGGTACGGATGGTGAACGACTCGGCATCGATCAGCAGCAACGTGCCATGGCTAGAGTCGGTCACATCGGCGGCGATCCGTAACAATTGCACCAATGCCCGTTCGAGGTCAGGCTGTTCGATCACGCTGGTCATCACCTGCTCGAACGCGGACAAGCGGCGTTGCTCGCGATCGAACCATTGCCGGTAGACAGAGGTCTGAAGATGAACGGTAAACAACGCCGCCGCTTGCTCGATCAACTGCTGTTGCGCTTCATTCAGGCGCACATCAGCGCCGGCGATTATCAGACACAATGCGCCAAGCGGTGTCTGTTGTACCCATAACGGCCAGCTCGTAACGGTCAACGCTTGTGATGATGTTGCAGCGAGCAGACTGCGCATCTGCACGCTTGAAAAGCTCACGGCGCGGCGCTCGCGCACGGCGCGCCCGACCGCGCTGCCATCTATATCAAAGGTAACGGCCCGGTTCACGCTAGCCAGCCCCCAACCCGCCGAAGGGATCAAAATGCCGCGTTCGGGATCGTGCAACAGCAAGACTGCACCCCGCGCCGCCACATGATTGGCAAGGCATTCCGCCACGGCAGCGACCATTGCGTCGCGATCAGTCGCTGCAATGAGCCGCTGAGCCAAGATCGCCAAGACCGGCGGCTGTGGCACAGCCGCGATGGCGTCTGCTACAGTTTGTCGCAGCGCCACCAGTGGATCCTGATCGGTTACTGGCGGTAGATCGGCTTGCAATACCAACGCAGCATACCGGCGCGCTTCCGCGAGTGCATAGCGCAAACTGATCCATACCGCTAACGAAAGCGCCAACCCGATCACCCCACCGAAGAGGAACGCTAGCACGAAGGCGACTGATGGCGAGGCGCCCCCTTGCGGCACGACCATGCTGATCAACGCATAGAGTAGTATGCCAAACGAAATGCCGCCGGGCAGAGTCAGGGCAAGGATGCGATGGATGTTGCTGCGTGGCAGGTACACAATGGCTCCACGACTAAGTTGGAAACGACTAGTATCACCGTATTATGAACGTATCACAGTCGTCAGAATTGCTTTCTATTATACTTGGTTTGAAGAAAAAAGATGACCGGTTCACAGGTTGTGACCGGTCATTTCATGGAGCGGGAGACGGGATTCGAACCCGCGACCTACACCTTGGCAAGGTGTCGCTCTACCAACTGAGCCACTCCCGCGTTGCATATTCGCTATTATACACAAGTTGGCCGATTTGTCGAGTCGCTATTGTCACAATCCAAGCACAGCAATGACTACCACGCTTCTTATTCTCGACTTCTCTGGCACCCTTAGCCTTGGCGCGGTGCGCTTCGGTGAGACCCATCGCTTAGCGACGGCGCTCGCCGATGCGGGACTGCTGGCATTGGGCGTCACTGTTGATCGTTATTGGAACGAGTTGGTTGGGCCGACATGGGTTGAAGGCAGCACGAGCCGCGTTGGGTTGACGGCGTTGCTGGCGCGCCAGTTGCGCGCGCAGGGGACATCGGCAAGGATCGCAGCCCAATGCGCGCGGCGGTTTACCCAGATGTACATGGCTGCTTCCGTGATCGATCCGGCATGGCAGCCACTGTTTGCGGCGCTTGGTGCTGACAGCCGGGTCACCACGCTCATCGCTACCGATCACTATGCCGAGGCAACAGCGCACATCACACAGGAATTAGCAGAGCACAGATGGGCAGCGCGCGCCTTGCGGGTACGCAACCAGCGGGTTGTGCAACAACAGATGGGCAGCCTCACCGGTGATACAATGGCATTCATCGCTAACTCCGCCGATCTCGGCGTCATTAAGGCCGATCCGTTGTTCTGGCAGCGGGTGCGCGCTGGCTTGCGCACCAATGTGTCACGGATCATCGTGGTTGATGACTTTGGTGCGAGCGAGAATGCCGCCGACTTTTACGCCAATCCAGCCCACGTCGAACGCCGTCGCCAACAGACAATTGCTGCCATCGAGCAAACGTTTGCCGCGCCGGTGACAATCGTGCAGTTTGTGATCGGCCACGATATTGGCGCAACGGTGCAACAAGTATTGCAGCAAATCAACCTGTAGAGCCGCACGGTGGTGCAGCCTCATAATGAATGGAGGGATGCATATTCATGCATCCCTCCAGCATAGGATACCCTTATCGGCCTAGAAATCCATCCCGCCGCCCATACCGGCGCCAGCGCCAGCCGCCGGCTTCTCTTCGGGGATGTCGGTGATCAAGGCCTCGGTGGTCAGGATCATACCCGCGATCGAGACCGCATTCTGCACGGCGCTGCGGGTAACCTTCACCGGGTCAATGATGCCTTGCTCGATCATGCTGCCGTACTGACCGGTCAGTACGTTGTAGCCGATGGTCTTGTCGCCCTTCTCCTCCTGCATGCGGCGGACGTTGGCGATGATTACCGAGCCGTCCTCACCGGCGTTGCGGGCAAGGATGCGCAACGGCTCTTCGAGGGCGCGGCGCAGGATTTGCAGACCGACCTTCTCATCCTCGTGAGCAACCTGCACGTTGTCGAGCGCCGGGATAGCGTTGAGCAACGCGACACCACCACCGGGCACAATACCCTCTTCGACAGCCGCCCGGGTCGCGCTCAGCGCGTCCTCGACGCGGTGCTTCTTCTCCTTCAGCTCAGGCTCGGTCGCAGCGCCAACCTTGATCACCGCTACGCCACCGGCCAGCTTGGCCAGCCGCTCTTGCAGCTTCTCGCGATCGAAGTCGCTGGTGGTGGTGGCAATCTGGGCGCGGATCTGCTCGATCCGGGCGCGGATCGCCGCCTCGTCGCCACGACCCTCGATGATGGTGGTGTCATCCTTGGTGGCGATCACCTTGCGGGCACGGCCCAGATCCTCGATCGTTGCGCTATCGAGCTTGCGACCGATCTCCTCGCTGATCACGGTACCGCCAGTGAGGATGGCAATATCTTGCAGCATTGCCTTGCGGCGATCACCGAAGCCGGGCGCCTTGACCGCCAGCGCGTTGATGGTGCCGCGCAGCTTGTTGACTACCAGCGTTGCCAGCGCCTCGCCGTCAACGTCCTCGGCGATGATGACGAAGTTCTTTGTTACCTGCAACACCTTCTCAAGGACGGGGAGGATCTCTTGGATGCTGCTGATCTTCTTGTCGGTGATCAGGATGTAGGGATCGTCAAGCTCAGCCTCTTGCCGCTCGACGTTGGTTACCATGTAGCCCGAAATGTAGCCGCGGTCGAACTGCATGCCCTCGGTGTATTCCTTCTCGAAGGCGACGCCCTTCGACTCTTCGACGGTGATGACGCCGTCTTTGCCGACCTTCTCCATTACCTCGGCAATCAGCTCGCCGATCTCGCTATCAGCCGCCGAGTTAGTCGCGACGTGAGCAATGTCGGCGCGGTCACGTACCGGTACAGCGCTGGCCTTAATCGCCGCCACCAGCGCCTCGGCGCCGCGGTCGAGGCCACGCTTGAGCAGCATTGCGTTAGCACCGGCCGCCACAACCTTCAGACCCTCGGTGACAATCGCCTGCGCCAGCACGGTCGCAGTGGTAGTGCCGTCACCGGCGACATCGTTGGTCTTGGTCGCCGCCTCCTTGAGGAGCTGGGCACCCATGTTCTCGAAAGGATCCTTCAGCTCGATCTCCTTGGCGACAGTTACACCGTCATGAGTCACGGTCGGCGAACCAAACTTCTTATCAATCGCGACGTTGCGGCCACGGGGGCCAAGAGTCGTCTTGACCGCATCGGCGACCAGATCAACGCCACGCTTCAGAGCGCGGCGCGCTTCTTCGTTGAAATAAAGCTGCTTTGGCATAGGATCTATAATCCTCCACTGAGAATAGCGCCATTAGCGCGAGGTTGCTACTCTTGCACGATACCCAGAATGTCCTTCTCCGACAAGATCAGGTACTCGACATCGTCGAGCTTGAACTCGGTGCCGCTGTACTTGGCGAAGATCACCCGATCGCCAGCCTTGACGCTCATCGGGATCAGCTTGCCGCTATCGTCCCGGCGTCCCTCACCAACCGCCAACACCGTGCCCTCCATAGGGCGCTCCTTGCTGGCCGTATCGGGCAGGAAAATGCCGGTTTTGGTCTTCTCTTCACGCTCAACCGGCTTGACCACCACGCGGTCGCCAAGAGGTCGGATGCGGAAATCCGCCATAGCTGCTATCCTCCGTTCAATATGCAATCCAATGGGTTGCGTAGGTTCCATCAGTTAGCACTGTCATATCGAGAGTGCTAACCCGTTGGTAATAGTACACAAGATCGGGCGGTTTGTCAAGTCATGTTTAGCACTCAATGCAAGGGAGTGCTAGCAAGGGCGCAGCAATACCGGGCCCCTTGTTCGAACGCCGCATCAGTATGGAGTGCGGCAGCGATGCGCCGCGTCTCACACCCTGACGCCCCAGCCTAGAGTGCGGCAGCAATGTTGCCGTATTCCATAGCCAAGTTCGGTTATGATAGATATATCCGATATATCAAGCACAGATTTCATTGGAGGTGATCGATGGCCGATCTGTTCGCGTTGTACTGGGATGGGCCGCCGTTCGTCTTCTTTAGCCCGCCACATTGGATTGCACTGGCATGTGTGACAGCCGCCTGCGGTTGGGTGATTGGCCCGGCTCGCTCATTATCATCCACAGCCAAACAGCACTGGCGCTACATGCTAGCCGCAATCCTAGCGATCAACGAGCTTGCCTACAACCTCTGGTTCTGGGTGCATGGTCTCTGGTCAATCCAATCCATGCTGCCGCTGCACCTCTGCACACTGTTTACGTGGCTCAGCGTGATAATGCTGCTCACCCGCAGCTATCGCATCTTCGAGTTTGCCTATTTTTTGGGGATTGGTGGCGCGTTGCAGGCGTTGTTAACGCCGGATATTGGTGTGTACGGCTTTCCGCACTTCCGCGCCTTCCAGAGCTTTATTTCCCACGGCGGGCTGGTGTTGGCCGCGCTGACGATGATCGCACTTGAAGGCTACCGCCCCACGTGGCGCTCGGTGGGGCGGGTGATTGTCGGAGCCAATCTGTTGATGGCGGGCGTCGGCGTCGTTAATTGGTTGCTCGATAGTAACTATCTCTTTTTGGCTCGTAAGCCCTATACGCCAAGTCTCCTCGATCTGTTGGGGCCGTGGCCGATGTACATCATTTGGATGGAAGTACTCGGCATTCTTACCATTCTTATTCTCTACTTGCCATTCGCGCTGAGTGATCTCCTTCAGAGATCACCAATGATCGTGAGAAGGGTGCGTCGGTAGTCAGACGATGTCAGTTTTGCCCAGCACTCTGGCAATTCGGTGCGCAACGTGACCCACTCGCCTTCACGCGCCGCCAGATAGGCCGTGACCGCTGCCGGCGCGTGTTCGGTATGCGGCGCCAGCAAGCCGCGCGCAACGCTGATATCATTCAGAGCACCTAGATGGTCTTGGAAATCGATCAGCGGGTTTAACAGATCACTCAATCGCTCACCCACAATGTCGCTGACCAATTCAAGCGCATAACGCAGCCGCTTGCCGGCAATGCGCATCGCGTGCAGACTAGCCTCATCTTCTGGCAAACCGTTGCGATCATACGAGCGCAAGGCTTCGTAGTGGGCATAGAGCATACTGCCGGCATGATCCTTCACCCGTGGCCGGTTGTCCCAGTCAGCAGCAAAACACGCGAGACGAGCCAGAGCGCGTAGGTCACGCTCGTACTGCTTGCCGTTGAGATAGTCGATGAGTGCTGCATGCGCCTGCATGCGCTCAGTACGGATGACTTCAATAATTGGCTCAAGACCGCTAATCGCACGTTGAGTCATATCATTGAGCAACACATCTCGATCACGAGTGGCACCAGCTTCGCGGGCCAAGGTGCGCACGCCTGTCGTTGCCTTGCGCGCCACTTTAACCGGCGCGACCGGTTCAAGGAGACGCAGCGCGGCCCGAATACGACGGGTGGCGACGCGCAGATCATGTACCGCCTCGATAGTCTCGTCGGCTTCAACCGCCCGCGCTGTCTGTTGCAACCGCCGCACTTGCCGGCGCAGCACCACCCGCCCCAATTCGGCAAACGGTACGTCGCCTGAGGCATACCAATAGGGTAACCGATCAGTTGGCTCATCCTCACCAGCGACTGGCTCAACTACCGTTCCTTCACTCTGCACGACAATCTCGGGGCGCGGCCCGAAAACACGTTCCCACAGATCAGCCTTGGCTAACGCTCGCTCGCTATCTACCGCCGCATGCGGGCCGCTTGCCAGCAAACTTATCCGTCTGTTACGGGCTGTTACCTCAACATGAGTCGTCTGGCTTTGGCTATAGTCAAACCCGTCGGCTACCCGCACAATGGCTGCTAATTGCAACGCTAACTCGCGATTGCGCTTGTTGAGACACAACACCGCCGGTTCAAGTCGAGCACGCGGTTTGCGCCGATGGAGAGCGACAATTGCTGCCAATATCGCTTGATCGTTCTCGTCCCCCAAATCGTGGCGTAGAATAATGTCTCGTCCGACGAGATGATGCTCAGGTGGGTCAGTTGTCAAGCCAACGTTATGCAACAGAGCACCAGCTTCAACCAATTGGCGGGCAGTAGCTGGTAGCTTGCGCTGTTCGGCTACAGCGTCAAACAGTGTCAACGCGTGATCGGCCACCTGCCGAGCATGCGCCCGGTCAACTCGGTACGCGGTGAGCAACGTTTCAACATAATCTGCCAGATTGGTCATAGTTGCCATTGAAACCTCGTTTGTTCAATCGCCCAAGCCGAAGCCCTAAACTCAAGCCATTACCGAAATCTTAGCATCTCCTGCATGATTCCGCTATAGACCACACTGATGTACTCAAAGCTCACGGAAGCGAAACGAGTTCTATCGCCACACTAAGGGAGGCGCACACTCGGTGGTAGGTTAGGTTGGCAGCATGTGAGTTGTTTGATATCGTTGTGATCAACGACGATTGCGGGTGTGGGAGGGAAGGGTTTTTAAACTTTCCACTCCCGCACCCAACCATCCTGTTGTCATTCGGAGGCGGAGTTACCTTATCTCGACCGTGCCGCGTCGTCCCTCACCGTTGCAACAACGCCATCCCCCGCTCAAGCTTGCTCTGGCGTTCGGGGGTGATCTTGACCAGCGCACGTAATGCATTGGCCAGCTCGGTCAGATCGTAGACTGAGCCGGTTGGCAACACTTCTAATTCGAGTTCGCAGATCGGCGCCTGTTTCTTACCAGCGTAGATAGTGCCACGATCAAGACACATCTTAACTCGATCTTGCCCATCGCGAACCGCATGAATGACCCGTCGGCTAGTTTCAATCGTCAAGAGCGGCTTCACTGGCGCATCGAGCAAGAGCGCTTGGGCGAGATCGCGAGCTGGACCAGCCGGCCAGTGAGCCGGATTGGGATCATCGCCGGGAAACTCAAACTCGGCGCGGTGGTGAATGCCGTTTTCGTCAACGCGGGCTGGCCCTTTAAGGGTAATGATCGACCGATTGCCGATTTGGCGAATGCGTAAGCCGTAGCGAGCAAGCGCTAACCGGCCGTCAGCACTATCGTAGTAGATGTTGCGCTGGTGTTCACCGGCTAGCGTGCGCAACGTATACGGGCCAAGCGCGCTGAGCGCCGCCAGACGGTCGAGGTCGGTGGCGCTAATCTTATATTTGGCTTCAATTTCCATGCCTAGCTCCTGTACAACGCGCAGCAACGCAGCATGCTGCCCTTCTATTGTAGCTGGTTCGGTGAGGATATGAAAAGGGATAAAAGTTACTACAATCGTTGCCCTTTGCCATCAACCGTCTCATTACAACAGCTTTGACGTTGTTGGTAAAGGGCGCGCAGTTGTCATTCATCCCGCCCGCTCTCATCACCGCCACCCAAACTCCCCCAGCCACTATCTGAAGAAGAGGAAGAGCTGTCTGAGCTAGAGCCGTACAGCGAGCCGGAACCATAGTCATAGGGGTAGCGAGAATCGTATTCATACTCATCACTGCGCGAGGATTGCTGCTCTGTACGCGCTGATTGTTGCCGAATGAGATAGTCAAGCCAGCGATCTGACAGTATCTTCGCCTCATACTCGATAGCTTGCGCCGCTGTAATGGCTGCCGATAACGAGTCATTGGTGATGGACGTATCAAACAAAAGCGTTGTCAAGCGTTGCGGCAAGTTACCAATGTCAAACTCGCTAACCCTTGCTGCTTCTTCTGCCAGTGCCCATTCCAACTTCCAGAGTCGCTGCGCAGCGGCTTGTAGTGCCTGCCGGAAGAGCTGCAACTGACCCTGATCAACGACTGTTAACAACGAACGTGCTGAGCTACCCCGTTGATTACTCGCAACCGAAGACAGTGGCAAGATCAGCGACCGTTCAATGTCGGCAAGTTGCCGTTCCAGTCGGTTCAGCTCGTCTTCCCGCGTATACGCCGAGAGCCATATGCCGGTGTTGCCACGCCGCAGCCGCAGTAACCCAAGCCGAATCTCTTGATATAACACCTTCTGGGCAGGATCAAGCTGGACTTCGCCAACCCGTGCGCATAACCGATCAACCATGGTGCCAAATCGCTCAGCAAGCCGTTCGAGTGCCGGATCCGAGTTGGATACTGAAGGAGATCGCATTGTATAGTTCGGCGTGTGCGCTTGCGCTTTATGTCGAAAGACTAAGATCAAAACACTGAACACAGAGAACGCACCGAGCAGAAATAGAGGGATCAACTGCGTCCACCCTAATTCGAGCCGCCTGAAGGGATCAAACGACTCATCAGCAACGCTCTGCTCAACCGCGGCGAGCGCTGCACTAATGTCGCTGCTCAGGTTTGGCGAACCGAGTGGCGTGTGTAAATGTTCTCGCAAAATCTGGCGATAGCTGCCATCAAGCTGCATCTGCCACCGCTCGCCGTAGCGCAAGGCGCTGTAGTTGTCGGC